>NZ_JAKUFP010000155.1:0-206 GCF_022663495.1 Bacillus cereus group sp. BfR-BA-01383 | reverse complement strand
GAGTCGATGAAACATATATCAAAGTAAAAGGTCAATGGATGTACCTGTATCGTGCTGTTGATTCGAAAGGAAACACAATCGATTTTTGCCTAGGCAAAACAAGAGACCAGAAGACTGCAGTGACCCCTGTCAAGTAGACAGTATTTAAAAAGCGCAACTAAGCAACCTGAGTTCTATATTTATATGGACTCAGGTTATTTAATTTC
>NZ_JAKUFP010000154.1:0-217 GCF_022663495.1 Bacillus cereus group sp. BfR-BA-01383 | reverse complement strand
CATAGTAGAAGAACATAATAGGATACTAATGAGTTGTCCATAAAGATGGCATTCTAATCGCTCTTGTTTAATAGATTTACAACGATGAATTTGAAACCAGGATTTCCATATTTTAAATAACAGCTTAATTTGCCAACGCAGTGAATATAAATCATAGATTTTCTCTTTTGGTACCCATTCCGTAGGAATGTTTGTCATATATACCGTAATTCCTTGT
>NZ_JAKUFP010000153.1:0-217 GCF_022663495.1 Bacillus cereus group sp. BfR-BA-01383 | reverse complement strand
TTGGCAAATCGAACAAGACCTAGTTTTGGCAATTTTATTTTGTTTCCTACAACGGCAATGTTTTCATTTGTTTGTCTTGTGGTATAAGATTTCTTCTTAGATTTGAAACGCGGGGCACTGTTTTGCTTTTTGAAAAGGCGTGTATAAGCATCCGCAAGGTTGCGAACAGACGACTGAATCGCAATACTATCCACTTCTTTTAGCCAAACAAACTCTT
>NZ_JAKUFP010000152.1:0-218 GCF_022663495.1 Bacillus cereus group sp. BfR-BA-01383 | reverse complement strand
CATCTTTCAGATGACCAAAAAACGATTCTTGTGGAGCGTTATCCCAACAGTTTCCTCTTCTTGACATGGATTGCCCGAGATTTAGCTTTTTAACTAGTTTTTGATAAGTAGGACTTGTGTAATGGGCCCTTGATCTGAATGAATATATGCACCTTCAGTCAATCGAATCCTCTGATTCCTTTTCAGTTTATGAAGGGTTGTCGTTACGAGGTCTAATG
>NZ_JAKUFP010000151.1:0-222 GCF_022663495.1 Bacillus cereus group sp. BfR-BA-01383 | reverse complement strand
GATACTTTCCCCATACAAGTAATTTTGTTCTTAAGTGTTTATTTTCTAATCGTAGCTGTTCCAGTTCACTTAGCTCTTTTGGTCCTTTTCCGTAAGAATATTGCTTTCCTACAGGTTGTTGAAAACGATGAGTTTGATCTGTACGATACCATTTCATCCATGTCTTAATTTGGGAAACATTTTTAATTCCGAGTGTTTCCATAATGGTACGATTTGAATAAC
>NZ_JAKUFP010000150.1:0-227 GCF_022663495.1 Bacillus cereus group sp. BfR-BA-01383 | reverse complement strand
AAGGGACGAGGGGTATAACACTCCACACGAGGCAGTATCGTTACCTCCTATTATCAAGCATTTATTTTACCCATCTTGATAAATTTATCGACGCATTTAAATCCCTATCGTGATGGCTATTGCATTGAACACAACACCACTCACGTATTTTTAAACTCCACTGTCCTTCTGGTTGAACTGAATGGTCGTATTTTACTCCGCAACATGAGCAAATCTTGCTTGAGGCG
>NZ_JAKUFP010000149.1:0-230 GCF_022663495.1 Bacillus cereus group sp. BfR-BA-01383 | reverse complement strand
CTATAAGCTATTTGGAAAATCTGTTTCACAGTTAGATTTACAGAAACGATTTACAAAGATCAAGAAGCGAAAGAGATATAAGTGGTTAAATAACATCAACGCACAAGTTCCCAAACAGGTTTCAAAAGATTTTGATAAGGCGAGAAAAAATTCGTTCAAAAAGTACAAAAATGGTTATCACACTTCTTATAAATCCAAAAAAGATTTAATTCAAGGATTTTATGCCAATT
>NZ_JAKUFP010000148.1:0-232 GCF_022663495.1 Bacillus cereus group sp. BfR-BA-01383 | reverse complement strand
GCATGGTGACATGTGGAGCTGACGAATACTAATAGATCGAGGACTTAACCATATAATATGTAGCAAATGTTATCTAGTTTTGAAGGAATATATGTTTAAATTTCTTCTTGACATTTCAAAAGAAATGTTTATAATAATAAAAGTCTGGTAATGATGGCAGAGAGGTCACACCCGTTCCCATACCGAACACGGAAGTTAAGCTCTCTAGCGCCGATGGTAGTTGGGACCTTGT
>NZ_JAKUFP010000147.1:0-233 GCF_022663495.1 Bacillus cereus group sp. BfR-BA-01383 | reverse complement strand
TACTTTTACTCGTTGTTTATTCCAGCGAGAAGATCCTTTCATTCTTCTAGAAAGAACACGCTGTGCTTTTGCCAACTTCTCTTCTAATGATTGAAAAAACTTCGGATTTTTATAGGTTGTTCCATCTGACAAAATGGCGAAATCTTTTAGTCCCACATCCATTCCAATGTAAGAGTTTGTTTTCGGAAGTTCTTGCACTTCTGTTTCAACTAACAATGACACAAAGTATCTGC
>NZ_JAKUFP010000146.1:0-234 GCF_022663495.1 Bacillus cereus group sp. BfR-BA-01383 | reverse complement strand
ACTTCGGATTTTTATAGGTTGTTCCATCTGACAAAATGGCGAAATCTTTTAGTCCCACATCCATTCCAATGTAAGAATTTGTTTTCGGAAGTTCTTGTACTTCTGTTTCAACTAACAATGACACAAAGTATCTGCCAGAAGGGTTCCGTCTAACTGTAGCATTTAAAATACGTCCTTTTACTTCACGACTTTTGGCAAATCGAACAAGACCTAGTTTTGGCAATTTTATTTTGT
>NZ_JAKUFP010000145.1:0-235 GCF_022663495.1 Bacillus cereus group sp. BfR-BA-01383 | reverse complement strand
AATTGGATAAACGGATCCGACGTTACCTCAAACAAACAAATGACTCTTGGAGAGTCGATGAAACATATATCAAAGTAAAAGGTCAATGGATGTACTTGTATCGTGCTGTTGATTCGAAAGGAAGCACAATCGATTTTTTCCTAGGCAAAACAAGAGATCAGAAGGCTGCAAAGCGCTTTTTCAAGAAAGCTTTGCGGTCTTTTCATGTTTCAAAGCCTCGTGTTATAACGGTCGA
>NZ_JAKUFP010000144.1:0-235 GCF_022663495.1 Bacillus cereus group sp. BfR-BA-01383 | reverse complement strand
GTGGGAGATGAATTGGCTTCGGACAAGGGATGGCAGGAAGCCATCTTAATTGTTCGACATACATAAACTGTTACTTAACTACCTATCGAATCTATGTTTGTTGTATAATAGATGCATATAGAAATGGAGGTGAAATGAATGATAATCAATAAAGCATATAAATTTCGTATCTATCCAAATAAAGCACAAGCAACCCTAATCAATAAAACGATTGGCTGTTCTCGTTTTGTATTCA
>NZ_JAKUFP010000143.1:0-240 GCF_022663495.1 Bacillus cereus group sp. BfR-BA-01383 | reverse complement strand
AGTCCCATTTACGTAGGTTTAGATTTTTAACGTCTTTGTTTTGATATCCACAACAAGAACATAATTGGCTTGAAGCAAATGTTTTCGATACGACAATGATTTGTTTGCCGTACCATTTTGCCTTATATTCCAACATAGTTCGAAACTGTGACCATGATACCTCACTAATTGCTTTTGCTAACTTATGATTCTTTAACATATTCGATACTTGCAAATCCTCTATACCGATAACATCGTGGT
>NZ_JAKUFP010000142.1:0-244 GCF_022663495.1 Bacillus cereus group sp. BfR-BA-01383 | reverse complement strand
GCAAATCGAACAAGACCTAGTTTTGGCAATTTTATTTTGTTTCCTACAACGGCAATGTTTTCATTTGTTTGTCTTGTGGTATAAGATTGTATGTTGTTCTTCTTAGATTTGAAACGCGGGGCATTGTTTTGTTTTTTGAAAAGGCGTGTATACGCATCCGCAAGGTTGCGAACAGACGACTGAATCGCAATACTATCCACTTCTTTTAGCCAAACAAACTCTTTCTTCATGGCAGGAAGTTTGG
>NZ_JAKUFP010000141.1:0-249 GCF_022663495.1 Bacillus cereus group sp. BfR-BA-01383 | reverse complement strand
CCAGCATTCTCCTAAGACTACTAGGATACAAACCTGTTAATTCCGATACTTGACTAACTCGTGAAAATTTCATTATTATTCTCACCTCATTGGATCTAACATAGCACATACGTTCGATTAATTCAATAAAGTTTGATAGATTCAATAAAATTTATCTTGTTCAACTAAGGGCGCAATTCCTTAGCCAGTTCTCTTATGAACTTCTCATGTTTTCACATGAGCGCAGACTATATGTTTATCTACTTAGAG
>NZ_JAKUFP010000140.1:0-253 GCF_022663495.1 Bacillus cereus group sp. BfR-BA-01383 | reverse complement strand
GTGGGACAGATGATTGGGGTGAAGTCGTAACAAGGTAGCCGTATCGGAAGGTGCGGCTGGATCACCTCCTTTCTATGGAGAATTGATGAACGCTGTTCATCAATATAAGTTTCCGTGTTTCGTTTTGTTCAGTTTTGAGAGAACTATCTCTCATATATAAATGTATGTTCTTTGAAAACTAGATAACAGTGTAGCTCATATTTTTTAATTTTAGTTTGGTTAAGTTAGAAAGGGCGCACGGTGGATGCCTTGA
>NZ_JAKUFP010000139.1:0-255 GCF_022663495.1 Bacillus cereus group sp. BfR-BA-01383 | reverse complement strand
ATTTTTGGTACTCAATCCATCAAAAATCTATAGGTTGACTAATCGTAAGAAAAAGCATACCTAACGGTATGCGACTTAGACAACAAAAGTATTTGAATAACATAGTAGAACAAGATCATCGCTTTATAAAGAAACGAATCCGTTCTATGCTAGGGTTCAAATGCTTTGACACAGCTACATCCATTCTTTCTGGAGTAGAGGCTATGCATATGATTAAAAAAGAACAGATTGATTTACGGGACCAGTCTGTCCAAA
>NZ_JAKUFP010000138.1:0-258 GCF_022663495.1 Bacillus cereus group sp. BfR-BA-01383 | reverse complement strand
AAGAATGAGTGATAGATACTATAAGCTATTTGGAAAATCTGTTTCACAGTTAGCTTTACAGAAACGATTTACAAAGATCAAGAAGCGAAAGCGATATGAGTGATTAAATGACATCAACGCACAAGTTCCCAAACAGGCTTCAAAAGATTTTGATAAGGCGAGAAAAAATTCGTTCAAAAAGTACAAAAATGGTTATCACACTTCTTATAAATCCAAAAAAGATTTAATCCAAGGATTTTATGCCAATTATGAAAGACT
>NZ_JAKUFP010000137.1:0-259 GCF_022663495.1 Bacillus cereus group sp. BfR-BA-01383 | reverse complement strand
GTTTGTTTGAGGTGACGTCGGATTCGTTTGTCCAATTCAGGACCATACTGGTGTACCCAACGTATAATCGTTGTATGAGAAATGGATAAACCCCGTTCTTCTAGCATTTCCACCAAATCACGAAAACTGAGGTTGTACCGTTAACAAAATAATATCAGGCTGATAATCCCTCCATTTGAATACATTTTCCTTTTCCATACCAATCACGCACCCTTTCTAAAGTAATAGTAACAGTATGTCCAAGATTTATAGATTCATT
>NZ_JAKUFP010000136.1:0-263 GCF_022663495.1 Bacillus cereus group sp. BfR-BA-01383 | reverse complement strand
AATGGTGGAGGGGGGCAGATTCGAACTGCCGAACCCGAAGGAGCGGATTTACAGTCCGCCGCGTTTAGCCACTTCGCTACCCCTCCGACATAAATGGTGGAGGATGACGGGATCGAACCGCCGACCCCCTGCTTGTAAGGCAGGTGCTCTCCCAGCTGAGCTAATCCTCCATTTTGCCTGGCAACGTCCTACTCTCACAGGGACAAGGTCCCAACTACCATCGGCGCTAGAGAGCTTAACTTCCGTGTTCGGTATGGGAACGG
>NZ_JAKUFP010000135.1:0-268 GCF_022663495.1 Bacillus cereus group sp. BfR-BA-01383 | reverse complement strand
CATTATCATGGCAATTTCCTCTCCGGGACATGCTGGTGATAATGCCTTTTTCTTTGGCATACGCTTGAAATTCCTTCGCAGTATAAATACTTCCTTGATCTGAATGAAGGAGGACATCTTTTATTTTTCTTCCTCTCATTGCTTGTTTTAACGTCTTCATCGCTAATGCCAGCGTTTGTGATTCACTGACGACATAACTTATAATTTCGCGATTAAAGGCATCCATAATCGTTGATAAATACAAAGTACGCTCTCCAAATAATAAATA
>NZ_JAKUFP010000134.1:0-268 GCF_022663495.1 Bacillus cereus group sp. BfR-BA-01383 | reverse complement strand
GCAGATACTTTGTGTCATTGTTAGTTGAAACAGAAGTGCAAGAACTTCCGAAAACAAACTCTTACATTGGAATGGATGTGGGACTAAAAGACTTCGCCATTTTGTCAGATGGAACAACCTATAAAAATCCGAAGTTTTTTCGATCATTAGAAGAGAAGTTGGCAAAAGCACAGCGTATTCTTTCTAGAAGAATGAAAGGATCTTCTCGCTGGAATAAACAACGAGTAAAAGTAACTAGAATTCATGAATACATGACGAATGCTAGAAA
>NZ_JAKUFP010000133.1:0-273 GCF_022663495.1 Bacillus cereus group sp. BfR-BA-01383 | reverse complement strand
ACAAGGTCCCAACTACCATCGGCGCTAGAGAGCTTAACTTCCGTGTTCGGTATGGGAACGGGTGTGACCTCTCTGCCATCATTACCAGACTATATTCATTTAGGACAAGAATTATTGTAACTCATTTAACTTTTAAAGTCAACAAGTTTTTTATATTCTTTCAAAACTAGATAACATTGCTTCATATTATATGGTTAAGTCCTCGATCTATTAGTATTCGTCAGCTCCACATGTCACCATGCTTCCACCTCGAACCTATCAACCTGATCATCT
>NZ_JAKUFP010000132.1:0-273 GCF_022663495.1 Bacillus cereus group sp. BfR-BA-01383 | reverse complement strand
GTATAACACTCCACACGAGGCAGTATCGTTACCTCCTATTATCAAGCATTTATTTTACCCATCTTGATAAATTTATCGAAGCATTTAAATCCCTATCGTGATGGCTATTGCATGGAACACAACGCCACTCACGTATTTTTAAACTCCACTGTCCTTCTGGTTGAACTGAATGGTCGTATTTAACTCCGCAACATGAGCAAATCTTGCTTGAGGCGAACCATTTATCAGCTTTTACATACTCAATGCCATACTTCTCGCACTTGTATGATAAAC
>NZ_JAKUFP010000131.1:0-275 GCF_022663495.1 Bacillus cereus group sp. BfR-BA-01383 | reverse complement strand
TCAAACTCTCCAATAAAGTTAGTTTGTCTAGCATCTAAAAATAAAAATTGACGTTTCACGTTGTTTGTTTCGTTCAGTTTTCAAAGAACTTTTTGGTGGAGCCTAGCGGGATCGAACCGCTGACCTCCTGCGTGCAAGGCAGGCGCTCTCCCAGCTGAGCTAAGGCCCCATGTTTTTGGGAATGTTGGGAATATCGGGAAGACAGGATTTGAACCTGCGACCCCCTGGTCCCAAACCAGGTGCTCTACCAAGCTGAGCCACTTCCCGTTAATAAA
>NZ_JAKUFP010000130.1:0-278 GCF_022663495.1 Bacillus cereus group sp. BfR-BA-01383 | reverse complement strand
TGAAAAATTGATTGCCATTATTGAAAACAAACCACAAATCGCTCATCTACCGGCCGTAAAGGAAAAATTGAACGTGTTAAAAGAATCTGTAGAAGATACGCAAGAACATCTAAATTATTCAACAGATACCGATGCACGAGTAGGACATAAAACAGCAGACAGTTCTTTCTTTGGTTATAAAACACACTTAGCAATTAGTGATGAACGTATTATTACAGCAGCAGTCGTTACAACAGGTGAAAAATCAGATGGACATTATCTACAAGAACTGATTGAAA
>NZ_JAKUFP010000129.1:0-279 GCF_022663495.1 Bacillus cereus group sp. BfR-BA-01383 | reverse complement strand
GAATTCATCCATCAATTGTTTGAACTTGTAGCATAAAATACAATTCTGTTAGGAATATATGCGTTTTACTGGTTTTCATTTTATCTTTGCATCAGAACCCAAAAAAAGGTTCTGGTGCAAAATTCCAAGACTCTTGCAAGTAATCTCCTAATCTTGGATATACTGATAGTATGACCCTAAAAAAGGTGGAGGGCACTGAAAAACTTGCGTTTTTTATAAAAAAATTCATTATAGAGAAAAATAAGGCGCTTTTTGTTCAATTTTGAACAGAAAACGCCT
>NZ_JAKUFP010000128.1:0-282 GCF_022663495.1 Bacillus cereus group sp. BfR-BA-01383 | reverse complement strand
AAATATGGACGGATCCAAATTATCGATACTTATATATCGGATAGATCGTTAGCGGAAATCATGGCATTGGATTAAGAAAGGGGAATAACAACAGAATCTGGCGATTATTACTGTGACTCATGTCATAACAAGTTGGTGTATAGAAACAAAGATAAATAAATTTGAACAAAATCGTTATTTGATTACATGGTATATAAACAAAGAAGAGCCTGATATGGCTCTCAGGCTCTTCCCTCAATAGCAAAGAGTAAGTCTTTTAATTACCCTTCTGCTACATAATAC
>NZ_JAKUFP010000127.1:0-309 GCF_022663495.1 Bacillus cereus group sp. BfR-BA-01383 | reverse complement strand
TCAAACAAACAAATGACTCTTGGAGAGTCGATGAAACATATATCAAAGTAAAAGGTCAATGGATGTACCTGTATCGTGCTGTTGATTCGAACGGAAACACAATCGATTTTTGCCTAAGCAAAACAAGAGATCATAAGGTTGCAAAGCGCTTTTTCAAGAAAGCTTTGCGGTCTTTTCATGTTTCAAAGCCACGTGTGATAACATTCGATAAGAACTCGGCTTATCCTATAGCAATTGAACAGTTGAAAAAAGAAAACATACTAAGATTAGTAGTGCAGGCCAAGGCATTGGTTCGCACTACTATTTTTT
>NZ_JAKUFP010000126.1:0-310 GCF_022663495.1 Bacillus cereus group sp. BfR-BA-01383 | reverse complement strand
AAAATGATGGTGAATTTATCTTTTCAACAGAACATCCAATAGTAACAGCTCGAAAGGAAATGAATAATTGGTTTAAGGATAATAATGGAAAAAGATTGCATTGGGCATTAGATAATTATCAAGAAGAAGGAAAAAGGGAGGAACATTGGTGGATAGATGGTGTTGTTAAATATCACAGAACAATTTCAACATTAATTAATACTCTTATAGACAACGGTTTTGTAATTGAGAAAATTATTGAGCCAGAGTCAACTCCAACAGGATTAGAAAAAATGCCAGAATTAATAAATGAAAAACGGAGACCATCTTC
>NZ_JAKUFP010000125.1:0-328 GCF_022663495.1 Bacillus cereus group sp. BfR-BA-01383 | reverse complement strand
TTATGAAAGACTGATTATAGGAAAGAAAGTAGTTCATATTCAGTCTATTGGAGAAGTGAAAACAAGCCAACAACTACCAAGAAACAAAAAAACATCAAATCCAAGAGTTACCTTTGACGGTCGTCACTGGTGGATTAGTGTAGGATTCCAAGAAGACTTTGAATCACAAGAACTAACCAATGAGTCGATTGGTGTGGATGTTGGTTTAAAAGAACTGTTTGTAGCTTCTAATGGTATGAAAGAACGAAATATAAACAAAGATGCCAAGGTTAAAAAACTTTTGAAAAGGAAAAAGTCAGCGCAAAGAGATATGTCTAGGAGATTTAAA
>NZ_JAKUFP010000124.1:0-332 GCF_022663495.1 Bacillus cereus group sp. BfR-BA-01383 | reverse complement strand
ATTCTACCACTGAACTACTTCCGCAAGACATGTATGAGTTATTTTATTAAAAGTGCGGGTGAAGGGAGTCGAACCCCCACGCCAAAGGCGCCAGATCCTAAGTCTGGTGCGTCTGCCAATTCCGCCACACCCGCATATTAATTATTTCAAGAAAAAATGGGGCGACTGATGGGAATCGAACCCACGAATGCCGGAGCCACAATCCGGTGCGTTAACCACTTCGCCACAACCGCCATAGTTGCTGGTGCCGACTAGAGGACTTGAACCCCCAACCTACTGATTACAAGTCAGTTGCTCTACCAATTGAGCTAAGTCGGCTAGAATGGTGGAGG
>NZ_JAKUFP010000123.1:0-333 GCF_022663495.1 Bacillus cereus group sp. BfR-BA-01383 | reverse complement strand
ATGGATCAAACGGATAAGAACAAGATTAAATCTCGCCCAATGGGGTTAGGGGCATGAAACAACTAACACTTAAGGATGTAGTAGGAAGTTTTGATTATACCGCAACAAGTACAGCGGAAAAGTTCTTGAAGCGTAATAGCGTTATGACGTACTCAATAGAGTTTTACGACAAGGACGACAAATGGAAGCTTCGTTAGTTTGAAGCGAAGTCAGAGAGTGAAGCCGAAGGAATGGCTAAAGATAAATATGGACGGATCCAAATTATCGATACTTATATATCGGATAGATCGTTAGCGGAAATCATGGCATTGGATTAAGAAAGGGGAATAACAA
>NZ_JAKUFP010000122.1:0-342 GCF_022663495.1 Bacillus cereus group sp. BfR-BA-01383 | reverse complement strand
ACTCTAATTTTCCCCATAGAAAAATCCCCTCCATAGTAAACAGGTTAATGTGCTTTCTTTTTCCTGTCTACTATAAGGGGATCATATCAGACTGCAAAGCGCTTTTTCAAGAAAGCTTTGCGGTCTTTTCATGTTTCGCAGCCTCGTGTTATGACAGTCGATAAGAATCCAGCTTATCCTATAGCAATTGAACAGTTGAAAAAAGAGAAAAGCATACCTGATGGTATGCAACTTAGACAACAAAAATACTTGTTCTATGCTAGGGTTCAAATGTTTTGACACAGCTACATCCATTCTTTCTGGAGTAGAAGCTATGCATATGATTAAAAAAGAACAGATTGA
>NZ_JAKUFP010000121.1:0-350 GCF_022663495.1 Bacillus cereus group sp. BfR-BA-01383 | reverse complement strand
CCGAGATTTAGGTTATTTTCATTTAAAAGACCTTCAATATATACAAGATAAAGAGGCCTACTATATCTCTCGTATCAAGTCGAATACACGTGTTTATCAAAAAAATCCTAATCCTGATTATTTTCAAGATGGAAGAATTAAGAAAGGTACAGAGTATATACAGATAGATATGGAGACGTTAATGAACTCCCTTCAACCAGGACAAACATGTGAAATAGTTGATGCTTATGTAGGAATGATTGATAAAATTCCAGCCCGCGTAATTGTTCATCGATTAACAAAACAACAGCAACAAAAACGATTACAAGATCAAGCTGTAAGAGAAAAAAAGAAAGGAATGAAGTATTCTC
>NZ_JAKUFP010000120.1:0-354 GCF_022663495.1 Bacillus cereus group sp. BfR-BA-01383 | reverse complement strand
TGTCGGAGGGGTAGCGAAGTGGCTAAACGCGGCGGACTGTAAATCCGCTCCTTCGGGTTCGGCAGTTCGAATCTGCCCCCCTCCACCATTTCTTAATTATTGGGCTATAGCCAAGCGGTAAGGCAACGGACTTTGACTCCGTCATGCGCTGGTTCGAATCCAGCTAGCCCAGCCATTAAGAGCCATTAGCTCAGTTGGTAGAGCATCTGACTTTTAATCAGAGGGTCGAAGGTTCGAATCCTTCATGGCTCACCATTTCAATAAAATATGCGGGTGTGGCGGAATTGGCAGACGCACTAGACTTAGGATCTAGCGCCTTTGGCGTGGGGGTTCGACTCCCTTCACCCGCACTTT
>NZ_JAKUFP010000119.1:0-377 GCF_022663495.1 Bacillus cereus group sp. BfR-BA-01383 | reverse complement strand
AGTCAAACAGCTTGTAGATAGTATTTTCGAAATTTTAAAAAATATACAGAGAAAGCAGATAAGTGAAGAACCTACCTGCTTACTACTGTAAAAAAAGAAAGAAGTACCAGCCGTGGATTGAGCGGCTTGGAAGTAGTATGTATTGATTTGGACAAATTATTCAAGGGGTGAAGAGAAGAATGGCATCGATAGTGAATAGTGTATGTGAAATAATTCGGTTAATGAGTGAAACGAAAGTAGAACGCATCCAAATCACATACGAAATTGGCGATATTATTGAGGAGAAATGAAGTGAACCCGAATAGTGGTACATGAAAAAAACACCTCCTGAATTCGCATACTAAGTATGCAAATTCAACGGAGGTGTTTTTCATTTG
>NZ_JAKUFP010000118.1:0-379 GCF_022663495.1 Bacillus cereus group sp. BfR-BA-01383 | reverse complement strand
AAAACCTACCAAAATTTTAACGAAAACACATACTAAGTAAAATCTAATACAAAAAACATTAATTTTATTAATCTAATTTAGCTTGTTATATCTCAAAATGAGAAAAATAACTATTATACAGGCCCTCACACAAATAGATATATTAAATATCATATTAAAGCAGATACTTGTAAATAAAAAATAAACGGAGGTTTTTTTAATTGAATAACCAAGAAGACTATTATTCTGATGATCATCATAAAGATTGTAAGGTTAAATCAGAAACACAAACTCCATTCAGTGATACTCCAGCACAGCCTGTTCTTACAAACAATCCAATAGTTAAAATTCCAGTTGTATTAGCAGAAAGAACACTTCAAATTGTAGTCGAAGCAAATAT
>NZ_JAKUFP010000117.1:0-385 GCF_022663495.1 Bacillus cereus group sp. BfR-BA-01383 | reverse complement strand
CGTATAACTGACGAGAGTACATCACAAGCCTATGGTGATGGAAAAATCCTCTATCTCTAAAGAGATAAACATATAGTCTGCGCTCATGTGAAAACATGAGAAGTTCATAAGAGAACTGGCTAAGGAATTGCGCCCCTAGTTGAACGAGATAAAATTAATTAAATCTATCAAGTCTCATTGAATCTACCGAACCTATGCATTATGGTAAATTCAATGAGGTGAGAATAATAATGAAATTTTCACGAGTTAGTCAAGTATCGGAATTAACAGGTTTGTATCCTAGTAGTTTTAGGAGAATGCTGGTGGAACACGCTACTATTCAGAAGAACCAATCTTTCATTATCTGAAAGGTAAGTGCCCGAATAATCGCACAGTAAAGGAGTTA
>NZ_JAKUFP010000116.1:0-396 GCF_022663495.1 Bacillus cereus group sp. BfR-BA-01383 | reverse complement strand
ACAAAGAAACAGGAAAAGGTTTGACATATGGTACATGCTCTGCCAAACTTCCTGCCATGAAGAAAGAGTTTGTTTGGCTAAAAGAAGTGGACAGTATTGCGATTCAGTCGTCTGTTCGCAACCTTGCGGATGCTTATACACGCTTTTTCAAAAAACAAAACAGTGCCCCGCGTTTCAAATCTAAGAAGAACAACGTACAATCTTATACCACAAAACAAACAAATGAAAACATTGCCGTTGTAGGAAACAAAATGAAATTGCCAAAACTAGGTCTTGTTCGATTTGCCAAAAGTCGTGAAGTAATTGGACGTATTTTAAATGCTACAGTTAGACGGAATCCTTCTGGCAGATACTTTGTGTCATTGTTAGTTGAAACAGAAGTGCAAGAACTTCCGA
>NZ_JAKUFP010000115.1:0-399 GCF_022663495.1 Bacillus cereus group sp. BfR-BA-01383 | reverse complement strand
TTACGCAATTAAAAAAACGACAAGATACGCTTTGGTTAAAAGAAGTAGATAGTACCGCTCTTCAATCCTCATTGAAAAACCTCGCAGATGCTTTTTCACGTTTTTTCAAGAAACAAAATGATATGCCACAATTCAAGTCTAAAAAGAATAAAATACAATCCTATACAACAAAATGTACAAATCATAATATCGCCATTGTAGGTCATACAATAAAGTTACCGAAGCTCGGTTTTGTTAGATTTGCCAAAAGTCGTGAAGTGTCAGGACGTATCCTAAATGCCACGATTAGACGAAATCCAAGCGGTAGGCACTTTGTGTCTATTCTTACAGAAACAGAAGTGCAACCAGTAGAAAAAACAGGTTCTTCTGTTGGTATCGATGTGGGGTTAAAAGATTATG
>NZ_JAKUFP010000114.1:0-408 GCF_022663495.1 Bacillus cereus group sp. BfR-BA-01383 | reverse complement strand
ACTGATGCATCTTATAACAGAATTTTTCTTAAATTTATGGATATAATTGATTTAAGATAAAAAACATACTGTTTATAAAGTTTGATTAAAACCCTCTTACAAATCCACATTCTGTGTTACACAAAAAGACTCCATTTTGAAAAAAGATTGATCAAAATAGAGTCTTTCTTTGTGACTGGATGTTCAATTTTTATAAAAAAGTTTAATCAAAACACATGTAGAATTCTTTAATTGAAAAGATATAGCATCGCATCTTTCTTATAAACATCGTGATTTTATTTCATATCCATATCTTAAGTTGATGGGCATGTGATGCTACCCCACATCCATCAACTTAAGGATTTAGACTATTCTTAAACTTAAAAGCACGTTACTATTCTCTTATGTTAATGAGAAAGGGTGACGTGC
>NZ_JAKUFP010000113.1:0-411 GCF_022663495.1 Bacillus cereus group sp. BfR-BA-01383 | reverse complement strand
GTTTATCGTTTTCTGACAGAAGACTCCTTCCTCAAAAATGTGAAGGTGTGAAACACCAATTTTAGGTGGGAGATGAATGTCAGTAGGCGTAAGCCTACGTTTTTTGTATACTGTAGATATACTATGAAAAAGTGAGGTGCAACCTATGTTAGTAAATAAGGCATATAAATTTCGTATCTACCCAAATAAGAAACAAGAAATATTAATTGCTAAAACGATTGGTTGCAGTCGCTTTGTATTTAACCATTTTCTTGCTCTTTGGAATGATACGTATAAAGAAGCGGGAAAAGGATTAACCTATCCTTCTTGCTCTGCCGAGCTTACGCAATTAAAAAAACGACAAGATACGCTTTGGTTAAAAGAAGTAGATAGTACCGCTCTTCAATCCTCATTGAAAAACCTCGCAGATGC
>NZ_JAKUFP010000112.1:0-412 GCF_022663495.1 Bacillus cereus group sp. BfR-BA-01383 | reverse complement strand
TTACAGTAGTAAGCAGGTAGGTTCTTCACTTATCTGCTTTCTCTGTATATTTTTTAAAATTTCGAAAATACTATCTACAAGCTGTTTGACTAGCAGCTTCACTCCTCTTGCAATGGGATAACGATTAATCACGATCGACTAACTCATTCGACCCGCTGGCAGACAACCAAAATGGTTGTCTGCTTTTTGTATAAGAATTTTCGTTTTACATATACTATCTTTGAGCCGATATACCAATACGAGTCATTTGGGTGTTTTGAATTCCTTCTAAGTTCATTTGTTGCATAGATTATTACATCTTTGACAACACTGGTTAAAAGCGCGTTTTCTGGTTATTCGTAGTTCTAGTCCAGAATAATTTTTCTCCTATTAAAGGACAGCAGGTACGACTGCTCGTCCTTTTTTACTTATA
>NZ_JAKUFP010000111.1:0-414 GCF_022663495.1 Bacillus cereus group sp. BfR-BA-01383 | reverse complement strand
GGAATATCGGGAAGACAGGATTTGAACCTGCGACCCCCTGGTCCCAAACCAGGTGCTCTACCAAGCTGAGCCACTTCCCGTTAATAAAAGCGCGCCCGAGAGGAGTCGAACCCCTAACCTCTTGATCCGTAGTCAAACGCTCTATCCAATTGAGCTACGGGCGCATATGGTGCCGAGGGCGGGGGTCGAACCCGCACGGTGGTCACCCACCGCAGGATTTTAAGTCCTGTGCGTCTGCCTGTTCCGCCACCCCGGCATGTCATATTGAAAATTGGAGCGGAAGACGGGATTCGAACCCGCGACCCCAACCTTGGCAAGGTTGTATTCTACCACTGAACTACTTCCGCAAGACATGTATGAGTTATTTTATTAAAAGTGCGGGTGAAGGGAGTCGAACCCCCACGCCAAAGGCGC
>NZ_JAKUFP010000110.1:0-433 GCF_022663495.1 Bacillus cereus group sp. BfR-BA-01383 | reverse complement strand
GAGGAGGTAGAGGGATTCGAACCCCCGCGCGACTCTCGCCGCCTGTCGGTTTTCAAGACCGATCCCTTCAGCCGAACTTGGGTATACCTCCATGAAGGAAAAAATAAATATTTCATTATTATATATAGCTAAACCATTTTAAAATAAAATGGAGGAGGTAGAGGGATTCGAACCCCCGCGCGATTCTCACCGCCTGTCGGTTTTCAAGACCGATCCCTTCAGCCGAACTTGGGTATACCTCCGATATATAATAAATAAAGTGGAGCCTAGCGGGATCGAACCGCTGACCTCCTGCGTGCAAGGCAGGCGCTCTCCCAGCTGAGCTAAGGCCCCATGTTTTTAGGAATATCGGGAAGACAGGATTTGAACCTGCGACCCCCTGGTCCCAAACCAGGTGCTCTACCAAGCTGAGCCACTTCCCGTTAATAAAAGC
>NZ_JAKUFP010000109.1:0-436 GCF_022663495.1 Bacillus cereus group sp. BfR-BA-01383 | reverse complement strand
CCGTTCCCATACCGAACACGGAAGTTAAGCTCTCTAGCGCCGATGGTAGTTGGGACCTTGTCCCTGTGAGAGTAGGACGTTGCCAGGCAAATGGAGGATTAGCTCAGCTGGGAGAGCACCTGCCTTACAAGCAGGGGGTCGGCGGTTCGATCCCGTCATCCTCCACCATTCTAGCCGACTTAGCTCAATTGGTAGAGCAACTGACTTGTAATCAGTAGGTTGGGGGTTCAAGTCCTCTAGTCGGCACCAGTTTTGATTTAAGAGCCATTAGCTCAGTTGGTAGAGCATCTGACTTTTAATCAGAGGGTCGAAGGTTCGAATCCTTCATGGCTCACCATTTTAATGAAATATGCGGGTGTGGCGGAATTGGCAGACGCACTAGACTTAGGATCTAGCGCCTTTGGCGTGGGGGTTCGACTCCCTTCACCCGCACTTT
>NZ_JAKUFP010000108.1:0-472 GCF_022663495.1 Bacillus cereus group sp. BfR-BA-01383 | reverse complement strand
GTTACATCCGTAAACCACTTTTCATTTGGGGCTGACGCTTCAAATTGACGTTCTAATCGATGAGGAGCTACAACTGGTTCCGCACCATTGATATATTTCTTTTTCTTACGACGTACTTTCGAGAGTATATGATATTGGTTCATGATTCGTAATACTTTTTTATGATTGACACACAGCCCCATTTTTCGAAGAGTGGCGGTCACTCTTCGATACCCATATCGTAATTTATGCCTAAGACAGATCGTCTTTACTTTCTCTTCTATGTCGTCTCTAGGACGTTCTGTTGTCTGTAACCAACGATAAAATGTGGAACGTGGTAATTCTAATATTTTACACAGTTCTTGTACGGTTAATTTTGTTTTTAACTCATTCCATAGAGTAATAACGGTATGTGGTTTCAGCTCCTTTCGATTTCCAGATACTTTCCCCATACAAGTAATTTTGTTCTTAAGTGTTTATTTTCTAATCGTAG
>NZ_JAKUFP010000107.1:0-474 GCF_022663495.1 Bacillus cereus group sp. BfR-BA-01383 | reverse complement strand
TGCAAAGATAAAATGAAAACCAGTAAAACGCATATATTCCTAACAGAATTGTATTTTATGCTACAAGTTCAAACAATTGATGGATGAATTCTTTCTGGTTTTGGACAGACTGATCCCGTAAAGCAATCTGTTCTTTTTTAATCATATGCATAGCCTCTACTCCAGAAAGAATGGATGTAGCTGTGTCAAAGTATTTGAACCCTAGCATAGAACGGATTCGTTTCTTTATAAAACGATGATCTTGTTCTACTATGTTATTCAAGTACTTTTGTTGTCTAAGTCGCATACCGTTAGGTATGCTTTTTCTTACGATTAGTCAACCTATAGATTTTTGATGGATTGAGTACCAAAAATCTATATCACACATGTATCCACGTATAACGCATACTAAATACCCCTAATATGATTCTTTTTTTTACTAGGGGGAGATATGATATGATGAATAAAACTATGATATTAGGCCGTTAACCGATA
>NZ_JAKUFP010000106.1:0-478 GCF_022663495.1 Bacillus cereus group sp. BfR-BA-01383 | reverse complement strand
GTGGGACAGATGATTGGGGTGAAGTCGTAACAAGGTAGCCGTATCGGAAGGTGCGGCTGGATCACCTCCTTTCTATGGAGAATTGATGAACACTGTTCATCAATATAAGTTTCCGTGTTTCGTTTTCGTTTAGTTTTGAGAGTTCAATTAAGCATTGACTCTTAAATGAGGATATGATATAAATAAATCCTGCAATTTGTATGGGCCTATAGCTCAGCTGGTTAGAGCGCACGCCTGATAAGCGTGAGGTCGATGGTTCGAGTCCATTTAGGCCCACCATACAACTTGGGGCCTTAGCTCAGCTGGGAGAGCGCCTGCCTTGCACGCAGGAGGTCAGCGGTTCGATCCCGCTAGGCTCCACCAAAAAGCTATTTTATATAGCAAATGGTATGTTCTTTGAAAACTAGATAACAGTGTAGCTCATATTTTTTAATTTTAGTTTGGTTAAGTTAGAAAGGGCGCACGGTGGATGCCTTGA
>NZ_JAKUFP010000105.1:0-494 GCF_022663495.1 Bacillus cereus group sp. BfR-BA-01383 | reverse complement strand
AACTAAGCAACCTGAGTTCTATATTTATATGGACTCAGGTTATTTAATTTCTTTTGAAATCTTTGATGATTATAAAAATATATATATTTGCGCACGGCAATTTTAACCTCATTCGCTTTACGGAAGGAGGTTAAATGAAAACACTCTGCCTTAAAGTGACTGAAGAAGTTTTCCATACAAGCATTATCCCAACAGTTGCCTCTTCGAGACATACTTGCCTTCATCTGATATTTTGTAAGTAATTGATTATATTGACGAGATGTATACTGAGATCCTTGATCACTATGTAGGAGGATTCCCTTTACATTTCGTTTTTTCTTTGCCTTTTTAAGTGTATCTAACACAAGCTCTAAATCGTTTCTACGACTGGTTTCATAGGCAATAATTTCATTATTGTACAAATCCTTAATAGCTGATAAGTACAAGCGTTGTCCATTGAAAATCAAATAGGTTATATCCGTTACCCATTTCTCATTTGGTTTTGAGGCTTGAAA
>NZ_JAKUFP010000104.1:0-523 GCF_022663495.1 Bacillus cereus group sp. BfR-BA-01383 | reverse complement strand
TAACCGCAAGGACTGTGGAGATAGCCTAATAAATTAGAGTTCGATAGAACTCTTTACTTAGGAATCCCCCTCTTCTAAACGAAGTGAAAGTAGGGGTAGTTCAAAAAATAGATATTTATTTCAAAAATAAAAACCATCAATTTGAAAATAGATTAATCAAATTGATGGTTTTCTTGTAATATTTTATTAATTTTTTATCGTTTTCTGACAGAAGACTCCTTCCTCAAAAATGTGAAGGTGTGAAACACCAATTTTAGGTGGGAGATGAATATCAGTAGGCGTAAGCCTACGTTTTTTTGTATACTGTAGACATACTATGAAAAAGTGAGGTGCAACCTATGTTAGTAAATAAAGCATATAAATTTCGTATCTACCCGAATAAGAAACAAGAAATAGTAATTGCTAAAAAGATCGGTTGCAGTCGCTTTGTATGGTTCTGGTGCAAAGATAAAATGAAAACCAGTAAAACGCATATATTCCTAACAGAATTGTATTTTATGCTACAAGTTCAAACAATTGATGG
>NZ_JAKUFP010000103.1:0-535 GCF_022663495.1 Bacillus cereus group sp. BfR-BA-01383 | reverse complement strand
ACTTTCACTTCGTTTAGAAGAGGGGGATTCCTAAGTAAAGAGTTCTATCGAACTCTAATTTATTAGGCTATCTCCACAGTCCTTGCGGTTAGAAGCCTTATCGCTTCATTCTTTAGATTGATACTTGCGTTAATATCCCTATCATGGTGTGTACAACAAGAAGGACAGTCCCATTTACGTAGGTTTAGATTTTTAACGTCTTTGTTTTGATATCCACAACAAGAACATAATTGGCTTGAAGCAAATGTTTTCGATACAACAATGACTTGTTTGCCGTACCATTTTGCCTTATATTCCAACATAGTTCGAAACTGAGACCATGATACCTCACTAATTGCTTTTGCTAACTTATGATTCTTTAACATATTCGATACTTGCAAATCCTCTATACCGATAACATCGTGGTTTTTGATGATTTCAGTCGAGATTTTGTCCAAGTAATCTTTTCTAGCATTCGTCATGTATTCATGAATTCTAGTTACTTTTACTCGTTGTTTATTCCAGCGAGAAGATCCTTTCATTCTTCTAGAAAGAA
>NZ_JAKUFP010000102.1:0-545 GCF_022663495.1 Bacillus cereus group sp. BfR-BA-01383 | reverse complement strand
ACCATAATCATCATCATGATCACATGGTGAAAAATCAAGTTCATAAAATTCTGCACTAATTAATTCACAGAATGGTTGTTCATTATAGAAAACATTATTTTCAAAGAAGAATTTGTCTAGACGAGGAACATCAGTGTTTTTTGGATTAATGAAACGAGCCTTATTTTCCGAAGTAAAGGCTAACATTGGGAAAGAAAGAAAGTCATTTCGAGTTAAATCAGCAAAACCAGAGAATCGAACTTTTGCAATTTTATCATGAATCACGCCATTGCAGTCTTTAGAAGCATATTCAATATTTTTACGAATGAAACCTTCTACAAACAATTTTGCTCTTGTTACTCTCCAATATCCTGTTTCATCAATTGGTTCATATTCAACAGGTACTAGTTTACATTGTTGTAAAAATACATCTTTTAATACTCTTTTAATTTCTACTGCTGGTGGATGAAGTGGAATATTTGCTTCGACTACAATTTGAAGTGTTCTTTCTGCTAATACAACTGGAATTTTAACTATTGGATTGTTTGTAAGAACAGGCTGTGCTG
>NZ_JAKUFP010000101.1:0-573 GCF_022663495.1 Bacillus cereus group sp. BfR-BA-01383 | reverse complement strand
TTTCTAAGCACTTTTTCTTGTTCAGGCGTTGGAATCAGTCTGACTTTCTTCGCCAATATCATCAGAATTTAACTCCTTTACTGTGCGATTACTCGGGCACTCACCTTTCAGATAATGAAAGATTGGTTCTTCTGAATAGTAGCGTGTTCCACCAGCATTCTCCTAAGACTACTAGGATACAAACCTGTTAATTCCGATACTTGACTAACTCGTGAAAATTTCATTATTATTCTCACCTCATTTAATCCACCATAGCACATACGTTCTATACATTCAATGAAGTTTGATAGATTCAATAAAATTTATCTCGTTCAACTAAGGGCGCAATTCCTTAGCCAGTTCTCTTATGAACTTCTCATGTTTTCACATGAGCGCAGACTATATGTTTATCTACTTAGAGATAGAGGATTTTTCCACCACCATAGGCTTGTGATGTACTCTCGTCAGTTATACGAGATAGTCGTTGAACGTTCATCCTATCAATTTTGACTTAGATGATTCGAGGCGGAAGACCCATTGTTCTAGTGTTTAGGATTTAACCTTGCACGATCTGATTGATTTTTTCTGCTTTCG
>NZ_JAKUFP010000100.1:0-612 GCF_022663495.1 Bacillus cereus group sp. BfR-BA-01383 | reverse complement strand
AAAATTAGAGTCACTTACGATGTAGAATTTAAGAAAAAAGCTATAGATTTATACTTAAAAGAAGGCATGAGCTATAAAACTGTTGCGAAAGAATTAGGTATTCATCACTCGGTTGTAAGTCGTTGGGTAAAACACTTTGAAGCTGAAGGTATCAAAGGATTAGAAGAAAAACGCGGTAAAGCGAAAGGACCAGGTTTAGGTAGACCAAGGGTTAGACCTGAAGATCCAGAAGCTAAGATTAAACGATTAGAAGCGGAAAATGAAATGTTAAAAAAGCTCTTAGGGATGTAAAAGGAGGCATGCAAGCTATATCCAAAACGAGAAAGTTTGAAGTGATATTTGAGATGTTAGAAAAGGGGTATACGGTTACCCTATTATGCACCATTGCTGGTATAACTAGAAGTGGGTATTACAAGTGGATAAAGCGGCACTTAGTGCCTTCTGAAAAACAACTAGAGGACACTAAAATCAAGAAAAAGATATTGGAGTGTCATAAAAAACTAAGAGGGATTTATGGATATAGAAGAGTGCAAGTGTGGCTGAAAGTCACATATAACCTTCATTTGAATCATAAGCGCATACAAAGATTGATGAATGAATTAGGCATCAAAG
>NZ_JAKUFP010000099.1:0-691 GCF_022663495.1 Bacillus cereus group sp. BfR-BA-01383 | reverse complement strand
AACTTTATTTTTATTTTTAAAACGAATTGGTTAATTGATTTGGATCATTTTAATAAAATATTGAATACTATGAAACTATAATCTATAGGTTATTAATCTTTTAATTTAGTAGGAGGTGAATTTAAAATGCCTTTCTCTACTGGTCCAATTGAAAATGTAGGAAATCAACCTACTAATGCAAATAGAGCTAGGGTTAAAATTCTCAATCGTACTGGAGGTCCACTTACTGGGGTAGTTAGATCTTTTAGACTTGATGGTACAAGAACATTAATCGAACAGATAAACTTTAATGTGGCTGCTAATGCTTCTGAATTTATAAATCTAAGTTTAGTTCACTCTACTTTGGGGCAAGCGCTTCAATATGAAGTTGAAATTGTTCCTAATCAAAACGGTGGTTTATACAGTGTCTACGGAATAGCACCTGGTAATGTTATTATTGCTGCACAACGAGTTTTGAATTCAGAACTAACGCAGATTCTTTAGTTTTAAATAAGGGTGGGTTATCTAAAAAATAACCCACCCTTATTTAATTTTTGATAATCATAGATTAAGTGAATTAGCTATTTATGTTTAGTTAGAATCACTTCTTTATTTGTAGTATTTTGAATGTATACTTTTGTTATGTAAATTGAGGATATCAGGTAATTTGGTAAGAATTCAATATTTCCGGTGATTCGAATGTAAACTAATA
>NZ_JAKUFP010000098.1:0-696 GCF_022663495.1 Bacillus cereus group sp. BfR-BA-01383 | reverse complement strand
CACTTTGTGTCTATTCTTACAGAAACAGAAGTGCAACCAGTAGAAAAAACAGGTTCTTCTGTTGGTATCGATGTGGGGTTAAAAGATTATGCCATTCTTTCAGATGGCATAACATACAAGAACCCTAAATTCTTCCGTACATTAGAAGAAAAGTTAGCGAAAGCACAGCGTATCCTTTCTAGAAGAACAAAAGGTTCTTCGAACTGGAATAAACAACGTGTGAAAGTTGCACGAATCCATGAACATATTGCAAATGCAAGAGCTGATTACTTACATAAACTTTCTACTAAAATCATCAAAAACCACGATGTTATCGGTATGGAAGACTTACAAGTCCGTAATATGCTCAAAAATAGAAAGCTTGCTAAAGCGATTGGTGAAGTATCTTGGTCGCAATTTCGAACGATGTTGGAATATAAAGCAAAATGGTATGGCAAAAAAGTTGTTATGGTATCTAAAACATTTGCTTCTAGTCAATTATGCTCCAATTGTGAATACAAAAACAAAGACGTTAAAAATCTAACCATTCGTGAGTGGGATTGCCCTTCTTGTGGCGCACATCACGATAGAGATCGAAACGCAGCGCTCAATCTTAAAAACGAAGCAATTCGTCTCTTAACCGTAGGAACTACGGGGATAGCCTAATGAATTAGAAACCGTTAGGTTTCTGTACTTAGGAATCTCCCACTTCAAACA
>NZ_JAKUFP010000097.1:0-700 GCF_022663495.1 Bacillus cereus group sp. BfR-BA-01383 | reverse complement strand
GCACGGGATCGTAACTCGCCGGTTCATTCTACAAAAGGCACGCCATCACCCATTAACGGGCTCTGACTATTTGTAGGCACACGGTTTCAGGATCTCTTTCACTCCCCTTCCGGGGTGCTTTTCACCTTTCCCTCACGGTACTGGTTCACTATCGATCACTAGGGAGTATTTAGCCTTGGGAGATGGTCCTCCCAGATTCCGACGGAATTTCACGTGTTCCGCCGTACTCAGGATACATTCAAGAGAGAACGAAGTTTCGACTACGGGGTTGTTACCCTCTACGACGGACCTTTCCAGGTCGCTTCGTCTACCTCGTTCCTTTGTAACTCCGTATAGAATGTCCTACAACCCCAAGAGGCAAGCCTCTTGGTTTGGGCTAGATTCCGTTTCGCTCGCCGCTACTCAGGAAATCGCATTTGCTTTCTCTTCCTCCAGGTACTTAGATGTTTCAGTTCCCTGGGTCTGTCTTCCATACCCTATGTATTCAGGTAAGGATACCATACCATTACGTATAGTGGGTTTCCCCATTCGGAAATCTTCGGATCAAAGCTTACTTACAGCTCCCCGAAGCATATCGGCGTTAGTCCCGTCCTTCATCGACTCCTAGTGTCAAGGCATCCACCGTGCGCCCTTTCTAACTTAACCAAACTAAAATTAAAAAATATGAGCTACACTGTTATCTAGTTTTCAAAGAACATAC
>NZ_JAKUFP010000096.1:0-713 GCF_022663495.1 Bacillus cereus group sp. BfR-BA-01383 | reverse complement strand
TTTTCCTTTTCCATACCAATCACGCACCCTTTCTAAAGTAATAGTAACAGTATGTCCAAGATTTATAGATTCATTGCAATTGTCCTTAAGTTTTTGCACCAGAACCCTTATCTCCACATCAATTATAAATCCTAATCCTGCATCAACAGAACCAGCAACAACACACTTACCTACAAAGGGACTCCACAGTAATTTCTCCTATTATATATATAAATCATGCTTAGTTAAATTGGTTTGATTTTATAAGAAGCCAAAAACCTCTAAATATTTATTTTATAATCACATAATTAATCCTAATATAACTAAAGTTTGATATGATGATACAGTTATTAATAGCAATTAGGGGGATATACAGCATGAACTATGCAAATATGCCAAAAAGAATAGGAATGGTTAAGCGGACTCCATTCACTTCGATACCGAAGAAATTCATCGGTATTGGTAAGATTGTTAAAAAGCAGACAAAAGTGGAGCGCCCTATATTAACCCAAGACGAACAAGAACGTATTGAAAACATGTTATTATGTTCATTTCTTTCTGAAGAGAAGAAATTGATTACTTATTATAGAGATGATCATTTGCTTACTAGATATATGACTGTAACTGACATAAATCCGATAATAAATTTAATAACTTGTACTGATGCATCTTATAACAGAATTTTTCTTAAATTTATGGATATAATTGATTTAAGATAAAAAACATACTGTTTA
>NZ_JAKUFP010000095.1:0-783 GCF_022663495.1 Bacillus cereus group sp. BfR-BA-01383 | reverse complement strand
GAGGGCACTGAAAAACTTGCGTTTTTTATAAAAAAATTCATTATAGAGAAAAATAAGGCGCTTTTTGTTCAATTTTGAACAGAAAACGCCTTATTTTTTGTCTATTTATTATTCTTTTTCATTCAGAAGCTTCAAGATTCTTTTTAGATTGACAGCGAATATCGTCGTTGCGCCCTGAATTTGCATGCCAAATAAACCCGTAGCCGATGCTTGATCGTACCCGTGTTTATTTTTTAACTCACTATTTTTTGCTTCGATTTTATAGCGTTCTCGAGCTAAGTTTTTAAATTCTTCTGTTTCTTGAAAAGCTTGTTGGTCTAAATGTTCCTCTGATTTAATGGCAACAGAATAGGTTTTAGTTTTTGAGCCTTCTTTAAAACATCCTTCCCGGAGTGGACAGACCTTACATTTTTCAACGTCAAAAAAATAAACCATTCTTGCACTTGCTCCTGGATGTGAATCTGGTTTTTTACTTTTTCTTTTTGCTAAATGTCCTGCTGGACATACAAATAAACCTGCATCTTTATTAAAGTCAAATCCTTTTCCGTTTGCTCTTCCATTTTGAGTAATCATTGGATTTAATTTAGAAATCAGTTGAATGTTTTGTTCTTTTGTATAAAGTAAATTGTTTTTCCCTGAATAAGCCGTATCAGCGATGACTGTTTCAACTTCCATTCCTGTTACTTCACTTTTTTCAATCAGTTCTTGTAGATAATGTCCATCTGATTTTTCACCTGTTGTAACGACTGCTGCTGTAATAATACGTTCATCACTAATTGCTAA
>NZ_JAKUFP010000094.1:0-806 GCF_022663495.1 Bacillus cereus group sp. BfR-BA-01383 | reverse complement strand
GAGGGCACTGAAAAACTCCATTTAGTTCCACTTGGCGAGATATTCGACGATTGAATCGTCGAATATCTCGCCTTTTTAATTTATAATAGAGAGACTAAATGCAGGTGGTGTTCCCAATGATTTCAAACCAAGAGACACTCAACTTAAGTCCGTACATGGCCATTTACGATATTGTCGTGCCAAAAAATAATATGCTTCGTCAAATTAACGAACTGGTGGATTTCTCATTCATTTTAGAGGAATTGAAAACAAAATATTGTTTAGATAATGGAAGAAATGCGATTCCTCCGATTCGAATGTTTAAGTACTTATTGTTAAAAGCCATTTTTAATATATCTGATGTAGACCTTGTCGAACGTTCAAAATATGACATGTCTTTCAAGTATTTTTTAGGTATGGCGCCAGAAGATGACGTGATTGATTCAAGCTCACTCACAAAATTCCGCAGACTTCGTCTTCAAGACGTAAGTTTATTAGATATGCTCATTGGAAAAACAGTTGAAATTGCACTCGAAAAGAACATTATCAAAAGTAAAACAATCATTGTGGACGCAACGCATACCAAAGCACGTTATAACCAAAAATCACCGAAAGAATTTTTACAAGAGAAATCAAAACATACCCGCAAAGCAGTGTATCAATTCGATAAATCCATGAAAGAAAAATTTCCAAAGAAGAACACTTCTAACGAGGTAAAAGATGAAATAGCTTACTGTGAAAAATTGATTGCCATTATTGAAAACAAACCACAAATCGCTCATCTACCGGCCGTAAAGGAAAAATTGAACGTGTTAAAAGAATCTGTA
>NZ_JAKUFP010000093.1:0-824 GCF_022663495.1 Bacillus cereus group sp. BfR-BA-01383 | reverse complement strand
CGTTCTATGCTAGGGTTCAAATACTTTGACACAGCTACATCCATTCTTTCTGGAGTAGAGGCTATGCATATGATTAAAAAAGAACAGATTGATTTACGGGATCAGTCTGTCCAAAACCAGAAAAAATTCATCCATCAATTGTTTGAACTTGTAGCATAAAATACAATTCTGTTAGGAATATATGCGTTTTACTAGTTTTCATTTTATCTTTGCACCAGAACTCTTTTTCTAGCAAAGGTATCTAATGTGAAAATAATGTACATAGATTTCAATCCTCATCATCTAATCGAATCAATCGCAACCGCTTTGTACTGTTACCGCACACCTTTTCATAACTTGGAGCTAACATGCATCTAAGCCAATCTAATGATTTATTTGCCTTTTCACTAACCTCTAAAATTGTTCCCTCTGTAATAAACTGATCACCTTGATACAACGCATACACTCGCTTGTCCCATGGAATCATCCTTATTCCCCTTTCTACTCAAATAGCGTTTTTATTCAATTGCCGTTTTCACTTTTTCTCGTTCTACAATTCGATATGAAATATTTCATATTTTATTATCGCAATATCACTTTATTGACTATAACTTTATATAAATGAGTTTCTATAACGCGGCAAATCAACATTTGTAATTTTATTCCTTATTTAAAATATCTAGAATATAGTTTTGAACACTATATTCGGATAGTTATATTGGAATTTCCTGTTCTACACATCCATATACGTTTCGTGTATTATGTAGCAGAAGGGTAATTAAAAGACTTACTCTTTGCTATTGAGGGAAGAGCCTGAGAGCCATATCAGGCTCTTCTTTGTTTAT
>NZ_JAKUFP010000092.1:0-1078 GCF_022663495.1 Bacillus cereus group sp. BfR-BA-01383 | reverse complement strand
AGAAGCTTTCCATGACGGCATTATCATGGCAATTTCCTCTCCGGGACATGCTGGTGATAATGCCTTTTTCTTTGGCATACGCTTGAAATTCTTTCGCGGTATAAATGCTTCCTTGATCCGAGTGAAGGATGACATCTTTTACTTTTCGCCCTCTCATTGCTTGTTTTAATGTCTCCATCGCTAATGTCAGCGTTTGTGATTCACTGATGACATAACTAATAATTTCGCGATTAAAGGCATCCATAATCGTTGATAAATACAAGGTACGCTCTCCAAATAATAGATAAGCCACATCCGTAAACCACTTTTCATTTGGTGCCGATGCTTCGAATTGACGTTCCAATCGATGGGGGGCTACCACTGGTTCCGCACCATTGATATATTTCTTTTTCTTTCAACGCACTTTTGAGAGTATGTGATATTGTTTCATGATTCGTAATACTTTTTTATGATTGATACACAGCCCCATTTTTCGAAGAGTGGCGGTCACTCTTCGATATCCATACCGTAATTTATGCCTAAGACAGACGTCCTTAATTTTCTCTTCTATATCATTCCTAAGACGTTCTGTTCGTTGTAACCAGCGATAAAATGTGGAACGAGGCAATTCTAATACGCTGCACAATTCTTTTACAGTTATTTTTGTTTTTAGATCTCTCCATAAAGTAACTACGGCTTCTGGTTTCAGCTCCTTTCGATTTCCAGATACTTTCCCCATACAAGTAATTTTGTTTTTAAATGTTTATTTTCTAATCGTAGTTGTTCCAATTCACTTAGCTCTTTTGGCCCTTTTCCATAAGAATATTGTTTTCCTACAGGTTGTTGAAAGCGATACGTTTGATCTGTACGATACCATTTCATCCATGTCTTAATTTGGGAAACATTTTTAATACCGAGTGTCTCCATAATGGTACGATTTGAATAACCATCCTTTTTCATTTTAATTACTTTCCGCTTTATTTCTTCTGGGTAATGAACTCTTGTTTTCAAACCAAAAACACCTCCATTGAATTTGCATACTTAGTATGCGAATTCAGGAGGTGTTTTTTTCATGTACCACTATTCGGGTTCACTTCAA
>NZ_JAKUFP010000091.1:0-1107 GCF_022663495.1 Bacillus cereus group sp. BfR-BA-01383 | reverse complement strand
TGGCATTCTAATCGCTCTTGTTTAATAGATTTACAACGATGAATTCGAAACCAAGATTTCCATATTTTAAATAACAGCTCAATTTGCCAACGCAGTGAATATAAATCATAGATTTTCTCTTTCGGTACCCATTCCGTAGGAATGTTTGTCATATATACCGTAATTCCTTGTAAAAGTTTCGTACGCTCTGTATATGTAATCCCTTTTTTCTTTTCACGAATAGCTCGATCATGTAGACGTTTCTGTTTTTGCTCCTCTGTACATCTATAAACCACAATGCGAGTGGGTAGTTTGTCTTTGCTCCCTACATATACATCATGTAATTCATACACTTGGCCAGGTTGTAATTGGTTCATGATGTCTTCCAAATGAATTTGTATATATACCGGTCTCAATTGAGCAGGTTTTGTTTTAAATACCACTGTTTCGAATTCTTTTCTATATATTTTAGTTGGTAATTTAAGACGCGATAAATAATACCCTTCCTTATCTTGGATCGATTTAAAGTCTTGTAAACGAAAATACCCTAAGTCACGAATATATAGTTCATTCTTTTGTGTCATGTCCATTCGAGTCGCCCCATATGCCTGATCACTTCGTTTTCCTGGTTCAATTTTCACATCAGAAAACTCTCCACTCAACAAGTCATACTCTAATTGAATTTTCACACCAGCTGTATGACTACAGCCTCCGGCACCAGGATAAGTAGCTGCGAATCGATCTGGAACTTGAAAGGTTGTAGAATCAAGGATGCGAATCCGCTCAAAGTAAGCAGAAAGAGAATGAGAAATTGTAGATGATCCTCCAATTTTAGCTTGTAGAAGTGTAGTAAATACATTTCGAAAGAAGGCTACAGAAGCCGAGTTAAATCGTCGATTCAGTCCCTCAGGACTTAATAAAATTCCTGTTGAAGTTTCTAATTGACTACAAAGTTGAGTAAGAGAGGTTGTAGCGATTTGTTGATTTAACCATACACACAAAGATAAAAAATGGTGCCCATGGCACTTACGTTTTCGTTTCATTCCACCTGCTTCTATAGCTAATTGATTAAGTGTAGCGGGAGACATATATCGATATAACTCTTCGGCAAATAAAGACAGCTCTTGT
>NZ_JAKUFP010000090.1:0-1117 GCF_022663495.1 Bacillus cereus group sp. BfR-BA-01383 | reverse complement strand
TTTCTATGGGAAAAATTAGAGTCACTTACGATGTAGAATTTAAGAAAAAAGCTATAGATTTATACTTAAAAGAAGGCATGAGCTATAAAACCATTGCGAAAGAATTAGGCATTCATCACTCGGTTGTAAGTCGTTGGGTGAAACACTTTGAAGCTGAAGGTATCAAAGGGCTAGAAGAAAAGCGTGGGAAAGCGAAAGGGCCAGGTCTAGGTAGACCAAGAACAAAACCAGAAGATCCGGAAGCTAAGATTAGACGATTAGAAGCCGAGAATGAAATGTTAAAAAAGCTCTTAGGGATGTAAAGGGAGGTATGCAAGCTATATCCAAAACGAGAAAGTTTGAAGTTATACTTGAGATGTTAGAAAAGGGATATACAGTCACCCTATTATGTGCCATTGCTGGTGTAACTAGAAGTGGATATTATAAATGGATAAAGCGGCACTTAGTGCCTTCTGAAAAACAACTAAAGGACGCTAAAATCAAGAAAAAGATATTGGAGTGTCATAAAAAACTAAGAGGAATTTATGGATACAGAAGAGTGCAAGTGTGGCTGAAAGTCACATATAACCTTCATTTGAATCATAAGCGCATACAAAGATTGATGAATGAATTAGGCATCAAAGCCGTAATTAGGAAAAAAAGACCTTATTACGGAAAAAAAGAGGCATATGTGATTTCAGATAACCATCTAAATAGAGACTTTCAAGCTTCAAAACCAAATGAGAAATGGGTAACGGATATAACCTACTTGATTTTCAATGGACAACGCCTGTACTTATCAGCTATTAAGGATTTGTACAACAATGAAATTGTTGCCTATGAAACCAGTCGTAGAAATGACTTAAAACTTGTGTTAGATACACTTAAAAAGGCAAAGAAAAAACGGAATGTAACGGGAATCCTCTTACATAGTGATCAAGGGTCTCAATATACATCTCGTCAATATAATCAATTACTTAAAAAATATCAGATGAAGGCAAGTATGTCTCGAAGAGGTAACTGTTGGGATAATGCTTGTATGGAAAACTTCTTCAGTCACTTTAAAGCAGAATGCTTTCATTTATATTCCTTCCGCAAAGCGGATGAGGTTAAATTTGCCGTGCGCAAATACATACAT
>NZ_JAKUFP010000088.1:0-1397 GCF_022663495.1 Bacillus cereus group sp. BfR-BA-01383 | reverse complement strand
ACTTACCTTATTTGAATCAGTTTTTAGTATGTTGGTCCTCGAGATCGTGTATAAGAAATGGGAATCGATAAGTGTAAGATGAAGACTTCAACTTTACGTCAGGAGGAACCTTATGAGACACGTAATTGCATTTGATATCAGTATGGGTAAAAGTTATATGGTCATTTATAATGCACAAAAACAATGTATCTTTGAAAAAGAAATCAAACATTCAAAGTCTGAATTTGAAGAGCTACAAAAAAAGATACATGAGCTTACCAATGAAACTGGCAAATCACCTGAAATTGTGTTCGAAGCAACAGGTATTTATTCCAGGCAGCTAGAACGATTTATGCAAGATAACCAATATACATATTGTCTATTAAACCCCTTAGAAGCAAAATTACAATGTGATTCCTTACGGATTCATAAAACGGACCGAAGTGATGCACATCGACTAGCCATTACTCATTTTACAGTTACCCGAAGGGTATCTCATGGAACGGACCACTTATTCCATCAGTTAAAGTCTCTTTCGAGATTTTATAGCGAACTGGATGGAGAATTATCGATGATTCGTAGTCGTATGCACAAAGTAATTCAATTAACATTTCCTGAATTAGAAAAAATGTTCACTAGTAAATCGGATCTATTTTTAAATTTTGTTCAACTATTTCCCCATCCAGATTGTGTTTTAAATCTTTCTAAAACAATCATAAAAAATCGTATTCGTGCCAATACCAATAAAAAAATATCAACTATCATGGCAGAGAAAAAGGCAATTCAAATACTTGAAATAGCGAAAAATTCCTATCCAGCCGTTTCACAAAATGATGTCCTATGTGATCAACTCAAGGTATACGCAAGGCGTTATCAAGAACTTCTTCATCAAAAGGAACATTGCATTAACAAGATGGTACATCTTGCCGAACAACGTGCAGAATATAGTATCATTTTGAGCCTTCCTGGAATTGGGCCAAATACAGCTGTACGTTTAATGGCTGAAATAGGAGATATTACTCGTTTTGCGAATAACAAGCAATTGAATGCATATGCCGGTATTGATATACGTCGCTTTCAATCCGGTAAAACTTTTTATAAAGATAAAATTAATAAACGTGGAAATAAACATTTACGAAAACTACTTTTCCTGATTATCCAAAACATGATTAAACAACGGCGTTACGGGCGAAATCACATTATAGAGTACTACGATAAATTAAAAACGCAACCCTATAACAAATGTCATAAAGTTGCGTCCATTGCGTGTGTGAATAAGTTACTGAAGCTTCTCTTTCATCTTATTACACACGATATACACTATGATTATCGGTTAACGGCCTAATATCATAGTTTTATTCATCATATCATATCTCCCCCTAGTAAAAAAAAGAATCATATTAGGGGTATTTAGTATG
>NZ_JAKUFP010000087.1:0-1492 GCF_022663495.1 Bacillus cereus group sp. BfR-BA-01383 | reverse complement strand
CGACTTAGGTTTTTTTGTGTTTATTTTTATTTACCAAATGTTATAATCCATACATTTAATAACGCTAAAGAAGAAAAGGGAATGAAATAGAAACTATTTTTAAAAAATTGGATGATCAGGTGACAAAAAGGTTATAAAGTAATACGTTTAAATGTTAGTTCAAGGTAAGAATTACCTTTTTATATTAATTAAGTTGTAGAATGACTAAGAATATTTTAGCTTTTATATGAAAAGGTTATGTGAAAAATAGCTATCTAGCTATTTTTCACATAACCTTTTGTGTTTTTAAAGGATTTTACATAAGAAAAACTCTATAATTAAGGTAGTTAACATATATTTTTTGATGGGTGTGGGGGATTGTGAAGGAAATATGCATGTTATTAGTGGCTGTTATACTATGGGGAACGGCAATTGCACCAACGAAATGGGCGTTAGAATCCATTCAACCATTTACGTTGCTTTTTATCCGCCTTTTCTTTGCGGGTGGAATTTGTATGCTTTTCTCATTTAACGAACTACAAAAAGCGATTGTACATAAACATATTCCATGGAAAAGGATGAGTTTGCTATCTTTTACTGGTGTAGCTGGGTACTTTATGTTCACATCATACGGCATTTCTTTAACAAGTGGATTACATGTTAGTATCATAGATGCTGCGTTACCATTAGTTACAATTCTTTTTTCGGCGTTCTTTTTGAAAGAGAACATTCAGCTGAATTATTGGATCGGTATTATATTGGGGGCTATCGGAGTACTTCTTATTACAATTCCATCTAGTAATGTCGATCAAGAGGTATCTTTAATAGGAGATATCCTTATTTTATTAAGCACTTTTTTATTTGCTTTCTATACAGTATTGCTAAAACAGCCAAAACAGGAACAGCATCTACCAAACAAGGTTTTTACAACATTAACTTTAATTATAGGAGCTGTTATTCTATTACCATTTGCAATGGTAGAAACTATTTACTACGGCTTCCCAAAGATGGAAACATGGAAGACAGGATTTAGTGTGATGTATCTTGTTATTGGAGCGACAATTCTAGCATATTGGTTTTGGAATAAAGCACTAGAGAGAGTTTCCGCATCAGTAAGTGGATTATATTTAAATGCATTACCGTTAATAAGTATTGTTGCTTCAATTGTTCTATTAAATGAATCTTTAACGTGGAGAATAGTAATAGGCGGTGGCTTAGTCTTATTTGGAGTGATATGGGCGGATAAACGTAAATTAATTGATTTATTTATGTCAGGAGATCGAAGCATTAAAGAGAATGAAGAGTGTTAAAGTTTATAAGTGTATGTATATAATGTGTAATAAAAAGGACGCCTTGTATGTAATGAGATGTCCTTTTTATTATTTTTATTATTAATTGAATAAAAGGTGTTGACGATTAGCCTATAGAGGTGTAATATAGAACAAGTCGCCGGTAGCAACAACGCAGAAAGCGACAAACAAAATGAAAAACTTAGTTGACATTAACTAACGAA
>NZ_JAKUFP010000086.1:0-1606 GCF_022663495.1 Bacillus cereus group sp. BfR-BA-01383 | reverse complement strand
AAAACATACTAAGATTAGTAGTGCAGACCAAGGCATTGGTTCGCACTACTATTTTTTATATAGTAGAAGTGAAGAAAAGGTCGTGGGTGCTTTGGGATTTTGAATCCGTAAAAAAAACTGACCTTCTTCACTTACCTTATTTGAATCAGTTTTTAGTATGTTGGTCCTCGAGATCGTGTATAAGAAATGGGAATCGATAAGTGTAAGATGAAGACTTCAATTTTCCATCAGGAGGAATCTTATGAGACACGTAATTGCTTTTGATATCAGTATGGGTAAAAGTTATATGGTAATTTATAATGCACAAAAACAATGTATCTTTGAAAAGGAAATCCAACATTTGAAGCCGGACTTTAAAGAGCTACAAAAAAAGATATATGAGCTTACCAAGAAAACTGGTAAATTACCTGAAATTGTGTTCGAGGCAACAGGAATTTATTCTAGACAGCTAGAACGATTTATGCAAGATAATCAGTATACATATTGTCTGTTAAATCCCTTAGAAGCAAAACTACAATGTGATTCCTTACGGATTCATAAAACGGACCGAAGTGATGCACATCGCCTAGCTCTTACCCACTTTACAGCTACCCGAAGGGTATCTCATGGAACGAATCACATATTCCATCAGTTAAAATCTCTTTCGAGATTCTATAGCGAACTAGATGGAGAATTATCAGTGATTCGTAGTCGTATGCATAAAGTCATTCAATTAACATTTCCTGAATTAGAAAAAATGTTCACGAGTAAATCTGATCTATTCTTAAATTTTGTTCAACTATTCCCCCATCCAGATTGTGTTTTAAGTCTTTCTAAAACGATTATAAAAAATCTTATTCGTGCTAATACCAATAAAAAAATATCAAATCTTATGGCAGAGAAAAAAGCCATTCAAATACTTGAAATAGCGAAAAACTCCTATCCAGCTGTTTCTCAAAATGATGTCTTGTGTGATCAACTCAAAGTATACGCAAAACGTTATCAAGAACTACTTCAACAAAAGGAATGTTGTATTAACAAGATGGTATTTATAGCCGAACAACGTGCAGAATATAGTATCATTTTGAGTCTTCCTGGAATTGGACCAAATACAGCTGTACGCTTAATGGCTGAAATAGGAGATATAACTCGTTTTACGAATAACAAGCAATTGAATGCCTATGCCGGTATTGATATACGTCGCTTTCAATCAGGTAAAACTTTTTATAAAGATAAAATTAATAAACGTGGAAATAAACATTTACGGAAATTACTTTTCCTAATCATCCAAAATATGATTAAACTACGGCGTTACGGACGAAATCACATTATAGAGTACTACGATAAATTAAAAACGCAACCCTATAACAAATGTCATAAAGTTGCGTCCATTGCATGTGTAAATAAGTTATTGAAACTTCTCCTTCACCTTATTACACACAATATACACTATGATTATCGGTTAGCAGCCTAACATCATAGTTTCATACATCATACCATATCCGCCCCTAGTAAAAAAATGAATCCATGTTAGGGGTATTTGGCATGAATGAAAATGGATACCTATATTTTGTGACATCCAGTCCATTAAAAATCTAAAAATATAGGTTGACTAATCGTAAGAAAA
>NZ_JAKUFP010000085.1:0-1781 GCF_022663495.1 Bacillus cereus group sp. BfR-BA-01383 | reverse complement strand
CGTACTTTTAAGACATATGTAAAAGGCAATGAAAAACTACTTGGAAAACCTTAACTTTTATATACAAATGTATCTTAAGTTGATGGATGTGTGGTGCTACCCCATGCCCATCAACTTAAGAACGGAAACAAAATGAACTTTCGTTCAAATAAACTACAACACTCTTAAAAATGAGCATGCCAAATAAACCTAAATACACATAGTAGCTAAGTCTGAGCCAGAAAACTTACGTTTTCTCTTTATAAATCCGACTTCCCTTACAAGTTTTTCTAAAAATACAGGTGTAAAATATCGTTGTAATTCTTCCGTAAATGGCTGTAGTTCACCTTGAATCGAGAGATTCATAAAAAAACGTCATCCTTTCTAATTTAGCCTGTTTAGAAAGGATAACGTTAATGGGCATTTGAGGGTATTAAAACCTCTTGAGTTAATGGGCATGTAAGGTGACCCCTTATTCCAGAGATGCTAACGAGTTTATTGAATAAGAAAAAAGGACTACCCCAGCGTCCCGTTTTCACCAAAGACCCATTTACTTTAAACTATTGCACCCTTTGTATATCAACTATGATTTAACTTTCAAGTCTTTTTTTAAATAATAATGCTCAAAGTCTCTTCCTACATTATCTATACTGCCAAACACTTGATAACCATTCTTTTTATAAAAATCTAACGCTTGAAAACTTAAGGTATCTACTTTTATGAAATCGCATTTTTTATCTAAAGCAATTTTCTCTAGCTCTAATAATAATTTAGTCCCATACCCAGAGTGTCGAATGTCCTCATCTAATATAACAGTATAAATCTCCAGCCAATTCCAACATACCGCACTTAGTATTCCACCACGAACCTTGCCCTTTTCATCCTTAAGGAATAAATTGATTTCTTCATATCTACCTCCCAAATCTTTTGGGAAATGCTTTAAATTGAACCTGTAAAGTTCATCGTCAATATATTGTTTATCGTTTTTATTTAATTCTTTACTAATATGTAGTGTCATTCAAAATCCCCCTCGTTCTCTCATCACTTAATACTCCATAACCCTCGTGGAAATCCTTTCTTTTCTTCGGCTAACCTGCACCCTTAACTCACATAAAGGTTGCCAGAAATGAACAGAAGAAATTTTCATTATGGTGGCACTTCAAAATGTTAGCTTAATAGCCATGGGATGGTACTCAAAATAACAACCAGAAAAAAACTCTATACAGAGGCCTTTTTTCCTGGTATTTTTTTTGTAAATTGATATAAAGCGATTGCTCCTAAAATAACAAGTATTCCTTCAGGAACATCTAATAATACTGTTTTCCATGTTTCTGAAATTAATAATTCATTACCTGTAGAGGCTTTATAATATCCTTCTATATAGCCAATAGTAAACTGAATTACAGATAAGGAGACAAATAACCACAAACCAAGTCGAATTCCTTTTTTATTTTTAAACATATAACACCTCTTTAAATTAAATAAACATAATATTAAAATTATTATACTAAATATCCATTTTTCTGTCAATTGTATTTGTAACTTGTCTAATTAGCCTACCATCCCATCATTATCAAGCTAAAAAGAACGGGTTACTTCAAAACAATAAAAACGAGCATAATGCACAAAATTTTCGTTTTGGGGAATTTTAAAGTCTTAAGTTGATGGGTATGTGGTGCTACCCCACATCCATCAACTTAAGGATTTAGAATATTCTTAAACTTAAAAGCACGTTACTATTCTCTTATGTTAATGAGAAAGGGTGACGTGCTTTTTATGAATATGCATCAAAAACAAGAGCT
>NZ_JAKUFP010000084.1:0-1920 GCF_022663495.1 Bacillus cereus group sp. BfR-BA-01383 | reverse complement strand
TTTGGTGATGATGGCAGAGAGGTCACACCCGTTCCCATACCGAACACGGAAGTTAAGCTCTCTAGCGCCGATGGTAGTTGGGACCTTGTCCTTGTGAGAGTAGGACGTCGCCAAGCAACTAAAAACACAAGTCTTTTGACTTGTGTTTTTTTGTATATTTGTTTCGTTAGAAACAAGATTGAAAATATTGATTGCCAACTTATATCAAGTGAAAGATCATTTATAGCGAAGCATTTGCACTATTTCTAATAAGTTTTCATTAAATCATCTTTAATATAAGATGTAATTTCTCTTCCTTTATGGTTAATCCTTAAAAAACTTGGTACATAATTAAAGCTTTTATACTCTAAATGATTTAATAGTTTATGAATTGTATAGCTCTTTCCCCTTAAATTCCTATGTATAGTATCCCCTAACTGATAAAAATTAGAGGTATTTCTGCCAGTAAATACTCCTTTTTCATGATTGGACATCTAAATCTTCCACACCAATATGCTTTTGAAATAACTTCGTTCATAATTGCTTCTTTTTAACTTGTAGTTTGTTCAATCTATTAAACAAGTCACCTATATAATTTGGAATTATATTTTATACTGCTTAATTTTTTAGTCTTATAATAGTAGTGTTTTGAGGAATAGTTTTTGTTATTTGAGAGTATAGGGAAGTGGTACGTAACCTAGTAAAATAATACAGATATTTTTCTACTATATGAGAACAGCTATATTATGCTAAGTATGTAGTGAGATATAGGAATAGTGAACAAGGAGCTTATTTATAATTTAAGTGTATATATGGGTACGAAAGATTCTTTAGTTAGTAGTCGCGATTCCTCGAGGCATAAACTTTTGAATTCCTCAGTGCCAGTGCTACAATGATTGAAAACTAAATGTTAATGAGGTGTTCATATGAAAATTGAAGTTTGGTCTGATTTTGTATGCCCGTTTTGCTATATTGGGAAGCGTAGATTAGAAATGGCTTTGGAACAATTCCCACATAGGGGCGATGTTGAAGTTGAGTTTAAAAGTTTTGAATTAGATCCGAATGCTCCTGTTTACTCTGGGACAAGCATTAATGAAGTACTTGCATCAAAATATGGAATTAGTATTGAAGAAGCTAAGCGTAATAACATACAACTAGGAAATCATGCAGCTAGTATGGGATTAAGTTTTAATTTTGAAGAGATGAAGCCGACTAATACCTTTGATGCGCATCGTCTTGCGAAGTTTGCTAAGGATCAAGGGAAGGAAAAAGAGATTACAGAAAATCTTCTTTTTGCATATTTTACTGAATCACAAAACTTAAGTGATGTGGAAACACTTGCTGCTATTGCTGAAAAGTCGGGATTAGATAAGCAAGAGGTTTTAGATGTTATCAATAACAAAAGTGCTTATGCGAATGATGTTAGAGTTGATGAAGCGATTGCACAGCAATATCAAATTTCGGGAGTACCTTATTTTATTATTAATCAAAAATATGCTATTTCAGGTGCGCAACCACTTGAAACTTTTGTTGGTGCACTTCAGCAAGTGTGGGAGGAAGAGAATCCTGCGCCTAAGTTACAAGAGTTTTCATCAGACGAAGGAAGCGATATGTCTTGTACTGATGGAAGTTGTTCGGTTCCTTCAAAAGAACAATAGGTTTTTGGTGAAATAGCAACCCATGGGGTGTTTTATGGGTTGCTTATATATTCTTATAGAAGAGATATGTAAATAGATTATTTGATAAAGTAAATGGGATTTATAAAAAATGAAGTTTTTTATAAAAACATATTGACGATTGTAAGTTAGAGGTGTAATATAGAACAAGTCGCCGATGCAATAACGCAGAACGCGGCAAACAAAATGAAAAACTTAGTTGACATTAACTAACGAAGATGTTAACATAAGGGAGTCGCAAATGAGCGACCAAGTAGTTCTTTGA
>NZ_JAKUFP010000083.1:0-2284 GCF_022663495.1 Bacillus cereus group sp. BfR-BA-01383 | reverse complement strand
AGGTTAAGTTGAAGAGACGGAGCCGCAGCGAAAGCGAGTCTGAATAGGGCGTTTAGTACGTGGTCGTAGACCCGAAACCAGGTGATCTACCCATGTCCAGGGTGAAGTTCAGGTAACACTGAATGGAGGCCCGAACCCACGCACGTTGAAAAGTGCGGGGATGAGGTGTGGGTAGCGGAGAAATTCCAATCGAACCTGGAGATAGCTGGTTCTCCCCGAAATAGCTTTAGGGCTAGCCTTAAGTGTAAGAGTCTTGGAGGTAGAGCACTGATTGAACTAGGGGTCCTCATCGGATTACCGAATTCAGTCAAACTCCGAATGCCAATGACTTATCCTTAGGAGTCAGACTGCGAGTGATAAGATCCGTAGTCAAGAGGGAAACAGCCCAGATCGCCAGCTAAGGTCCCAAAGTGTGTATTAAGTGGAAAAGGATGTGGAGTTGCTTAGACAACTAGGATGTTGGCTTAGAAGCAGCCACCATTTAAAGAGTGCGTAATAGCTCACTAGTCGAGTGACTCTGCGCCGAAAATGTACCGGGGCTAAATACACCACCGAAGCTGCGAATTGATACCAATGGTATCAGTGGTAGGGGAGCGTTCTAAGGACAGTGAAGTCAGACCGTAAGGACTGGTGGAGTGCTTAGAAGTGAGAATGCCGGTATGAGTAGCGAAAGACGGGTGAGAATCCCGTCCACCGAATGCCTAAGGTTTCCTGAGGAAGGCTCGTCCGCTCAGGGTTAGTCAGGACCTAAGCCGAGGCCGACAGGCGTAGGCGATGGACAACAGGTTGATATTCCTGTACCACCTCTTTATCGTTTGAGCAATGGAGGGACGCAGAAGGATAGAAGAAGCGTGCGATTGGTTGTGCACGTCCAAGCAGTTAGGCTGATAAGTAGGCAAATCCGCTTATCGTGAAGGCTGAGCTGTGATGGGGAAGCTCCTTATGGAGCGAAGTCTTTGATTCCCCGCTGCCAAGAAAAGCTTCTAGCGAGATAAAAGGTGCCTGTACCGCAAACCGACACAGGTAGGCGAGGAGAGAATCCTAAGGTGTGCGAGAGAACTCTGGTTAAGGAACTCGGCAAAATGACCCCGTAACTTCGGGAGAAGGGGTGCTTTCTTAACGGAAAGCCGCAGTGAATAGGCCCAAGCGACTGTTTAGCAAAAACACAGGTCTCTGCGAAGCCGTAAGGCGAAGTATAGGGGCTGACACCTGCCCGGTGCTGGAAGGTTAAGGAGAGGGGTTAGCGTAAGCGAAGCTCTGAACTGAAGCCCCAGTAAACGGCGGCCGTAACTATAACGGTCCTAAGGTAGCGAAATTCCTTGTCGGGTAAGTTCCGACCCGCACGAAAGGTGTAACGATTTGGGCACTGTCTCAACCAGAGACTCGGTGAAATTATAGTACCTGTGAAGATGCAGGTTACCCGCGACAGGACGGAAAGACCCCGTGGAGCTTTACTGTAGCCTGATATTGAATTTTGGTACAGTTTGTACAGGATAGGCGGGAGCCATTGAAACCGGAGCGCTAGCTTCGGTGGAGGCGCTGGTGGGATACCGCCCTGACTGTATTGAAATTCTAACCTACGGGTCTTATCGACCCGGGAGACAGTGTCAGGTGGGCAGTTTGACTGGGGCGGTCGCCTCCTAAAGTGTAACGGAGGCGCCCAAAGGTTCCCTCAGAATGGTTGGAAATCATTCGTAGAGTGCAAAGGCATAAGGGAGCTTGACTGCGAGACCTACAAGTCGAGCAGGGACGAAAGTCGGGCTTAGTGATCCGGTGGTTCCGCATGGAAGGGCCATCGCTCAACGGATAAAAGCTACCCCGGGGATAACAGGCTTATCTCCCCCAAGAGTCCACATCGACGGGGAGGTTTGGCACCTCGATGTCGGCTCATCGCATCCTGGGGCTGTAGTCGGTCCCAAGGGTTGGGCTGTTCGCCCATTAAAGCGGTACGCGAGCTGGGTTCAGAACGTCGTGAGACAGTTCGGTCCCTATCCGTCGTGGGCGTAGGAAATTTGAGAGGAGCTGTCCTTAGTACGAGAGGACCGGGATGGACGCACCGCTGGTGTACCAGTTGTTCTGCCAAGGGCATAGCTGGGTAGCTATGTGCGGAAGGGATAAGTGCTGAAAGCATCTAAGCATGAAGCCCCCCTCAAGATGAGATTTCCCATAGCGTAAGCTAGTAAGATCCCTGAAAGATGATCAGGTTGATAGGTTCGAGGTGGAAGCATGGTGACATGTGGAGCTGACGAATACTAATAGATCGAGGACTTAACCATATAATATG
>NZ_JAKUFP010000082.1:0-2414 GCF_022663495.1 Bacillus cereus group sp. BfR-BA-01383 | reverse complement strand
CGTTCCCATACCGAACACGGAAGTTAAGCTCTCTAGCGCCGATGGTAGTTGGGACCTTGTCCCTGTGAGAGTAGGACGTCGCCAAGCAACTTTAAGACGAGTCAGGATGACTCGTCTTTTTTGTGTTTAATAAAACAAATGCATTTATTCTGCTTACTATAGTATTACTTTTTTACAGTAATAAGCTCAAAACTTTCATGAACAAGTAGTATATTGTTTATTTGTACTAGCTATATGAAGTTCTTTGATAACTTGATATAGAAGGTTGCAGGAAGAAAATAGAGTGCGAAAACCAAGCCATTCGGTTCCTGCGTAAAATATCAACTGTACCAAAAGAGCGTCCAAGCGTTGGATATCTAGGGGTGGAACACCCCGAAGTAACGCTCAGGGAGACTAAAGGTTACTTTCATCGTGGAACTGAGAAGCTCCCACTTCAAGCTTTGCTAAGTGGCGAGTGGTTCACATCCACGGATTAATGCAGGTAATAAACTGAAGAAATATATATGGCCCTTAAACAAGTTCGCTCCATTCGCGAGCATCTTTTTCATAGAAACATAATAGACAGGATATTTAATATCTGAATTGTTTCGTATGATAATGATTTTAATTCGTGAATAGAAAAGAAGCTACGACATGTTAAATTGAAATGAACCCGAATAGTGGTACATGAAAAAACACCTCCTGAATTCGCATACTAAGTATGAAAATTCAGGAGGTGTTTTTGTAACAGGTTATCTTATTTATTTGTTTTAAGTAGTTATGTGATAAAGGTGGTGGAGTTAAAAAGATAATAGCGAGTATTTTTTTCTTTATGGATCTGGCTTTTGAAGAGCAGCGATAATTTCAAAATATAATTCTCGCAAGTTTTGTGTATTACTTTCATATATAACATTTTGGATAACGATGTGTGGGTTAATGTCTAGACTCTATAATCTTTTTTATAGTCTGCATAGTTCATTACATTAGCTTCCCAAGAAATTTTTCGGATGGGAAGACCAGTTATGAGTAGTAATATTTGAACTGCTCTTGTAAATAGTGTTCAGCTTCTTTACAAGTTATACTTGTTTCCTCTAGTGGTTGGATAAGAGTCATTTTTGTGTAACCTTACAAATAAGGTCATTAAAGTATAGTTGGCCACTGATTGCTATTCGAATGGCATATGTATCTTTATTATCACGTTGATATAAATAAGTGGGAGGGAGAATAAATTCATCAGGAATAAATTCAGTTTCATATACTCTATTTGTAATTTGGGCTGCAATAATGAAACTAAATGCTTTGTTAGCAATGATATTTGTTCTTCTAATGGAAAAGCTTACGATAGTCTGTATATAGATATAGAATATAACTCTTTAAATTTTATAATTTTGGAGCTTTTATATAGAAGATAAGTGTAAGTGGAAAATTATAGTGTGATTACTTAAATGCAAGGAAGTAGTGGCCTATTACAAGGGGTTAGAACGTTTGTTCTTTAATGGTGTAATAGGTATATTCGATCAATTGGGCTGCTTATTTTTTATTGAACATATGTATTTAAAGGAGGGCTACATCGCTAGGTTCGGATCTTCATTATAGCTGTAACTTTACATGCTTTAGTGAAGTGGTTTTTCATTAAAATTGGATATATTGACATTCCTACTACTAAAGGGGCAAGCTGATTAACATCAGTGTGATGCTTGCTATCAAAGGCGAAGTCCATTTTTGGTATCGTTGACGTGCAAGATTGCGGTGTACCATCACCACTCTCAGGATAGACCGTATAGGTTCGTGAGCTACGGTACTATGACTGTTGCATGTTTATATGTTTTAGCGTCTTGTTCTTGTCTATAGTTGAAATGTATCAAAACAATAAGTGTTCTTCTATAAAGTATCGCGAAATCTGTAAACGAATCAATTACTCTATTTCCAACTGGTTTGGTGAAATAATCTACTGATTGCACTTTACTCCTCATAATTTTTAATATTAATTGGATCTAGTCTATTAGTTGGTTCATTCTATGAATGGTTGAGGGTAGTGAAGTTGAGTGTGTGCACTGTTAGAAAAGAGATATTGTAATTAAGATAAGGAGAGTAAATGAAGTCGCTAGAAAAGAATCTTTTTTGGAACCCAGTAATGTATGGGGATAATTCTTTTGAAATAGAGAGATTCATAGATAAGAGTAGACAATGATTGCTATTTAATAATATTTTTGTGGATTCTTATGTGGTCTTCATTAACCGAGCTTTTATGGGTTGTTAGGCTCACTACTAACTTTTTTGCTTCAGTCGGGCTTTGAAGTGGGAGTCTTACCGCCTACAAATAGCTGGATAAAGTGGTGTGAACATATTAAATTAAATATCTTTATAAAAAGGTGTTGACGATTGTACTTTGGAGGTGTAATATAGAACAAGTCGCCGGTAGCAACAACGCAGAA
>NZ_JAKUFP010000081.1:0-2541 GCF_022663495.1 Bacillus cereus group sp. BfR-BA-01383 | reverse complement strand
CGACCTTTTCTTCACTTCTACTATATAAAAAATAGTAGTGCGAACCAATGCCTTGGTCTGCACTACTAATCTTAGTATGTTTTCTTTGTTACATAGAAATTACACATTAAACCAGTGAACATTCTAATAAGACAAGCATATGATGAATTCGTGGGACGAGTTATCATATGAGATGAAACTTGGAGCGCCATACTTATTTTTTGAAGGGTACCTAATGACAGGTACTCTTTTTATTTTGTACCTTTTAATAAGGACAAGCATATATTGGAGTATGGGGTAGCCCCATTTCATATATTTGAGCACCTACAATCGTAAGGTGCTCTTTATTTTGAACAAAATGGACATTTGAATAGGAGGGTAATGGATGATGGGTTTAACATTAGAAGGATTGGAAAAGTGTTTTAATGAAGCTGCAAGTGAAGGCACAGAGTATGTAGCAGTTCAAATTGAAATGGATGGATTTCCAAGTGATGAAGTTATTATTTATGACAACGATAATATCACTTCTAAATTAGCGTATTATAAGAAAACTTATAATGAGGAATTAGAACATAGATATGCTCCAGGTATTCGAATTGTAGGTTTCGCACATGGATACTCGTTTTTAAATATTGAACACAGGTTAGGATTACTTGAAAGAAACAATGATTAAACCAATAGCAATTATCGTAGGCGCTGCCGTGATCTGGGTGGCGTTTTGTTTGTTGTTAAGGGATGAAATAGACTTGCAATTTGAAGATTAAATAATATTATTATTACTTTAAAATGCAAAAAGTAGACTAGTAAACAAGCTGTTTTTGTTTTTTAGCATAGAATATGATGAATCCTAAAGTTAAGAGGAGGTAATTATATTTATGGGATGTAATTGTAATTTCAGACGTTCACGAGATTGTAATAGATTTTGGGATGATTTAATGTTCTGTAGACGCAGACATAGAGATTGTGATGACTGTCGTTGTAAACGTGATCGCGACTGTGATTGTGATGAATGTCGTCGTAGACGTAATCATGATCGTGACTGTGATTGTGATAAGCGTAAGGATTGGTAAAGTCCTTTGAATGAGTGCGTTTCTTCACAGCACTCTTTTTTTTGTTTATGGGTTTTCTAAATTTATACTTATTAAATACGAAGAATGTAGTTGCAATTCGATTTAAGAACTAACAAAACAAACGAAAATAAATGTCTTACTTCCCTGTCTAAAAGTTGAAACATAATTTTTATTTTTAATCCTATTTTTAGTATCCATCAATACGTTAAGTCAGGTGGATTCGGTACTAACTCCTTAGATGAAGCTATTCAAGCTATGACAGAATGAGGAATAAAAGGTAGCGTTAATGTTGATCCAATTTCTGGACTATGTTATATCCAAACCGATGTCCTACCTAATGCAGAGTTAGATAAGATTACTTGGTGGATGGATACTAGACCAGGTGGTAAATGGTGGCATGAATATATCAAAGTGAGATAATAGTTGAAGCCGTCCTTAATCGGGCGTCTTCAACTATTATCTAAATGCTTCCTTAGCTTTCTTTATTGAGTTCTGTTCCTCTTTTGTATTTGTACATTCGATAACCATAACAGACAGTCCAAAATATAAACAAACAGCCTTTATCTTGCTAACTCTCACAAGAACTTACACTTTTGCTGTATCTGTATTTAACCTAGAGAATACAAGATTTTTTCATTTTTATTCCCGGTTATATTTGAAAAACTGTATGTTTTTTATCTCAAATCAATTATATCTATAAATTTAAGGGAAATTCTGTTATAAGATGCATCAGTGCAAGTTATTAAATTCTTTATCGGATTTATTTCAGTTACAGTCACATATCTAGTAAGCAAATGACCATCTCTATAATAAGTAATCGATATTTTCTCTTCAGAAAGAAATGAACATAATAACTTGTTTTCAATAATTTCTTGTTCGTCTTGGGTTAATGTAGGGCGCTCCACTTTTGTTTGTTTTTTAACAATCTTACCAATACCGATGACTTTCTTCGGTATCGGAGCGAATGGAGTCCGCTTAACCATTCTTTTTGGCATATGTGTATAGTCCATGCTGTATATCTCCCTAATTGCTATTAATAATTGTATCATTATATCAATTTTTGGAGATGTTAGGATTATTTATGTAATTATAAAATAAACATTTAGAGGTTTTTGGCTCCTTATAAAATCAACCCAATTTAACTCTAAGCATGATTTATATATATAATACGAGAAATCACTGTGGAGTCCCTTTGTAGGTAAGCGTGTTGTTGCTAAGGTTAATAATCTACGTTTCAATCATACCCTTCTTGGCAGGGGAAAGATGTTGCTGGTTCTGTAGATGTAGGGTTAGGATTTACAATTGATGCGAAAATAATTGTTAATGGATTATCACAATATAAGGTACAAAATGGTAAGGGGAAAACATACTATATAACAGCAAATGAATCCTATGTATATGTGAAGTGAACCCCGAAACCGGGACACCTATCAAAACACCTAAACCATCTGTTCCCTATATTCTTTAGGGGATAGGTGGTTTAATTTTTCTT
>NZ_JAKUFP010000080.1:0-2604 GCF_022663495.1 Bacillus cereus group sp. BfR-BA-01383 | reverse complement strand
ACGACCCTTTCTTCACTTCTACTATATAAAAAATAGTAGTGCGAACCAATGCCTTGGCCTGCACTACTAATCTTAGTATGTTTTCTTTTTTTAACTGATCAATTGCTATAGGATAAGCTGGATTTTTATCGACTGTTATAACACGAGGTTTTGAAACATGAAAAGACTGCAAGGCCTTCTTGAAAAAGCGCTTTGCAGCCTTCTGGTCTCTTGTTTTGCTCAGGTGAAAATCGATTGTATTTCCTTTCGAATCAACAGCACGATAAAGGTACATCCATTGACCTTTTACTTTGATATATGTTTCATCGACTCTCCAGAAGTCACTTGTTTGTTTAAGGTGACGTCGGATTCGTTTGTCCAATTCAGGACCGTACTGATGAACCCAACGCATAATCGTTGTATGAGAAATGGATAAGCCCCGTTTCTCCATCATTTCCACTAAATCACGAAAACTGAGGTTGTACCGTAGGTACCATCTTACCGTTAATAAAATAATATCAGGCTGATAATGCTTCCATTTGAATACATTTTCCTGTTCCATACCAATCACGCACCTTCTTTAGATTAGTAGTATCAGTATGTCCAAGATTTGTAGATTGATTGCAATTGTCCTGAAGTTTTTGCACCAGAACCCAAATACTTTAATCCAGTCTTTATTCATCTAAAAGACACCTCCAATTTTATTCTTACAAAAAAAAGCCTAAGAGAAAACTGTTAAACAGTTTCTCCCAGGCTTTTATCCTTCCGTGACACAGCAAAGCTTTGAGTTTTCTCTCGGACCAGACCAAAACTAGTGTATTGCGGAACTCTAAAAAACATTTAACATATACAATTACTTTAGATGATACATACACTTGAAAACTAATCAGTATTAAAATAGTAAGTTGTAGAAGTTATTATTCAGCAAATGGGCGCTTTAATTGAGCAGGGATCACAAAAATTATCAAACCTTTTTATAAAAGAATAAATCTGTACATTTCTACAAAAAAATAATAATATTCTCTGTAAATTATGGTTATAAATTCATCTTAGCTTGATAGCGATGTGATTAATCTCGTTATTGGAAAAATTTTTTCGTTATTTCATATAAATCACAATTAGCATCCATAATGCCAAAGCACCAAGGATAGCAAGTACTATACGAGTAGATAGTATCCGTACTTCAAAATCGGTTTTCTTGGATGGCTCAGGATATATGATTATGTAAATTCCCTTTAAAAGTGCGAGCCATGCAATAAGTGTAATGAGTCCCTGCCAATTGAATGCCCATATATTATGTAGGATAACAGTACCTAACCCTAAGAAAATCGATAAAAAGCCATACATAATCCCAAATCCTCTGTCTTCTACTACTAATTTTTTCAATTCACGTAGTACTGATGGCCGTACGAAAAGAATTCCTGATATGATAATCGTCGTCCATCCCCAAAACAGTCCTAAAAAGATGCTTGTTTCCATTATTGATCCGCTCCTTTCAACTATATTTATATTTCAAATATTTCCCCCTTAGAATTAAATCTATATATATTTTTTCATATCTTTTTTCTTTTAATTTGTTTCAATAAATGAAGTCATATAAGAGAGAAGTGCGTAACAAAATAGTTTATTAAGGTCAGTGTTTCATGTAGAACTACCGAGCCAAGAAAATACCTAACATATCGAATCAGATCAAACATAGCTTAATAATAAACAGTATCTTAAATATAGATTTACATGGTAATATAAAAAAATGACTTTTGTAATTAACAAAAGTCATTTTTTATATTTTATTGATATTTATATTACTCGACATCAAAATTATCTCGCTATTTTATCATGTGCTTTCGAATTTGTTTCTTCATTTTAATAAAACTTAATATTCCGTCAACACTGCATATGACATTAGATTTTCTCCTTGTTCCCCCTTGGGGATGAGCAGTTAGCTAATTGAGCTAGCTGTTTTGTTTTTTAACCTTTTTTGTAAGAATATAATTTATATGCATAATTTCTGAAGTGAGATTTATACTATATTTAGGTCTTAGGTCTTAACATCTAAAACCCTTATTTCAGCCTTAGACCTAATAAAGAGTCCCTCTCTCTTCCATGGGGCTAAGCAGTTAGCTTTTGCTAGCTGCTTTTTTTTACTGTACGACTTCTCTTTATTCAAATGACTCACATTATTAAAGAAACCACATACGATATCACGTATTCTTTTACATTAAGAGTTTTGGTCCTAAGAGCGGTTCTGGTGCAAAAACTTCAAGGTAATTACAAGTAATCTCTAAATCTTGGACATACTGATACTATTACTCTAAAAAGGTGTGTGATCGGTATGGAAAAGAAAAATTGGTTCAAATGGAAGCACTATCAGCCTGATATTATCTTATTAACGGTAAGATGGTGCCTACGGTACAACCTCAGTTTTCGTGATTTGGTGGAAATGATGGAGGAACGGGGTTTATCCATTTCTCATACAACGATTATGCGTTGGGTTCATCAGTATGGTCCTGAATTGGACAAACGGATCCGACGTTACCTCAAACAAACAAATGACTCTTGGAGAGTCGATGAAACATATATCAAAGTAAAAGGTCAATGGATGTACCTGTATCGTGCTGTTGATTC
>NZ_JAKUFP010000079.1:0-3476 GCF_022663495.1 Bacillus cereus group sp. BfR-BA-01383 | reverse complement strand
GCTAAATTAGATTAATAAAATTAATGTTTTTTGTATTAGATTTTACTTAGTATGTGTTTTCGTTAAAATTTTGGTAGGTTTTCTTATATTTTAAAAAAGATAAATAATACTAAAGTCAATTGCACTTTTTTGAATAAGAAAACATAAATTATAGTGTGAGACGAGTAGTGGTGCACTTGTTTACGCTTTTATTGAAATCTCCTTGGAAAGAAAGGAAGTTACTAATAGGTTTCCTTTCTTTTTTAAATATAATGGATATTGTTTTAGATGATTTGAAAGTAAATATATATTTAAATATTTAAATATATAAATATTAATTAGTGGCTGTAAAAGGTAATAAAAACATTTCTTTAAATTTGAAAAAAGGTGTTACCTTTCTAAAGAAGGAAAACACTATATAGCAACTAAAGAACAGCTTAGAGCAGAGGGAGGACAAATTATGGCTCAAACTTATTGGGGATCAGAGGTAGCCAAGAACTTAGGGATTGGCTCAAGTACTTTACGTAAATATTGCCTTGCCCTGGAAGAAGCCGGGTATCCTTTTGAGCGAGGTAATAATAATTCTAGAGTCTTTTTTCATAAAGACGTAGCAACTATAGAACGGCTAATAGCAGCTATGAACAAGAAGAGTATAACACTAGAACACGCTGTAAATTTAGTGATATCAAGTGTTGAAGAAAATGAGGTAGCAACAGTTGCTACGGATAGTGTAGCAGACACAGAACACATAAAAGCATTAGTAGAACGTATAGAACGATTGGAACAACTTAATTTAGAGTTGATCCAAAGATTGGATCAACAGAGTAAACTTTTACAGGAAACAGATGCTCAACGAATAATAAGAGAAAAACAAAGAGATGTTCAATTAATGCAGGTATTAAAAGAAATGCAGGATAGCAATCGCTTAATAGCAGCTTCAGAACAGAAGAAGTCATTTTGGAGTCGCCTGTTTGGTAAATAAATTAAAATCTAATGATAAAGAGATTTTTGCTTTTTATTTGAAAAAAGATAAGAAGTGAGCTTTTTGTCTATTATTAATAATGATATTGAATTTTTAGCACTATAAATGTTAGTCAAGCATATATTGTAGTATTGGAATAGGTTTCACTCTCTTATTTTATTTTATAATTTCTTTTAAAAAGAACACCAACGGGCATTGGTGTTCTTTTAAGTAGGTTGGTTTTGAAAAATAAGAAGTTTTTTGTTTTAAATTTGTACTTGTTGTACTTGTAAAACTTTTAAAGTAAGGTCTAATACATTTTTTTCATGAAGAGTATCAAATGGTTCGTTTAAGTTTGTTAGACAAGGAGAAAAGTCTAATCCAACAAATTGAGCACTGATTAATTCGCAATATGGTTGTTTGTTATAAAAAATTGTATTTTCGAAGAAATATTTTTCTAAATGTGGTAAATCAACGTTTTTAGGATTAATAAAATGAGATGTAGTATCTGAGGAAGCAGCTATTAAAGCTAGAGATAGAAAATCATCCTCTATTAGATCTGCAAAACCAGAAAATGGAACATTTACAATGCGGTTATATATAACTCTATTACATTCATCATTTGCATATTCAATATTTTTACGAATATACCCTTGTAAAAATAATTTAGCTTTTGTAACTAGGCGGTAATTTGTACCTGGTATTGGAGTAAATGCTAGAGGAATTAACTTACCTTTTGTCAAAAATACGTTGTTTGTTAAGATACGTTTAATTTCAATTGCTGGAGGATCTAATGAAATATTGGATTCTACAACAATTTGAATTGTTCTTTCAGCTAATACAACTGGTATTTGTACAATAGGTGCTTCTGTAGTAATAATTGGTGCTGTAATTTCATCATTTAATGGTGCTCGAGTTTGTCCTACCACATGACATGATACATTAATTGGACATTGTTCACTCATGTTATTTAATCTCCTTTTTGAAATTACTTTAGATTTTTAAAACTGTTCAATGCCAATGTATTTATTTTTTTCATTTATGTATATGTATGTATAACAGCTTTTGCAATTTGTTTATTGAAGTTTATTAATGAACTACAGATAATCATATATTATTGTCTGAAGTTCATTAACTATACATATGAATAAATCAATAAAATATTATTATAAAAAAAGAGTGATATGAGTTTTGTGTGTTTGAGTTTTTCGATTTTTTTATTTATATCAATAGATTTCGCTTTTTCTTTGGTTATCATTCTTTGTAAAGATTATGAGAGTTAAGAATTTAAAACAAGTTATACGTGAATTATTAGGAAAAAGAGTATATCATCGCTATAGCGATGATATTTTTGAGGTGAGACGCTATGAAGACGCTATATGGTCCTGGCGACGTGGTAGAGCAATTAGGTATCCGATCTAGTACATTACGTAAGTATGCTGATGTATTAGAAAAAGAGGGTTATACTTTCATAAAGAATGAACGTGGGCATAGGAAGTATAGAGGAAGTGATGTAATGGTGTTCCGTAAGGTGATTAACCTAAAGAACGACACAGACATGACATTAGAAAACGCCACAAAACAAATAGTATCATGGCATCAAGGCGTTGAGGTATTGCCATTAGAGCGACACGAAATTGAGCGCTATGAAGAACCGGATTTCAACGCTACAACGCTACAGACGATGCTTCAAGATCAAAAGGAGGTCATTGAAAAGCAAAATGAATTACTACAAGAATTAAACAAACGTTTAGTTGAACAAGACCAGCGATTTGCACAAAGAGAATTAGAGTTATTGAGCGCTATACAAACGATACAGGAATCCCAAACGCTTATAGCGATGAATACTAGCGAAGACGTAGCGAAGAATCAGGGACGCGCTGAAATGCTCATGCAAACAATAAGGGAAGTCCAGGAAGTTAAGAAGATGATTGCAGCAAGTAAAGATAAGAAATGGTATGAGTTTTGGAAATAATTTTTTGAAATTTGATTAATTATTTTTCACCACCTCTAAAAAATATAGAAAAATGAATATAAATGTAAAGCTTAGAGTCATATGAGAACCTTGAACTTTTTTGGATACTACTGATAATCGGATTTTATGTGAACTAAATCTTAGGAAGAAGGAATTGAAAATGAATAAGAAATGTCCTAATTGTGGTTTTAGAGAAATCAGGCAAGATTCATTAGATGTCCAAGCATGTTTAAGACTTATTAGTACGAATAACCTTTTTAATCAATTTTCAAGTGTGATTGCTGATGTTTGCACGGAGTGTGGTAACATTTTATCTATGAAAGCAGAACATCCAGAGTATTTTAAATTAGATAAATAAAAATTACTGATAATACAGATTATGTGAACGAAAAATCCCTTTAGAAGGAAGATCTAAAGGGATTTTTTTATAGATTTTAAGATACATGGACTGCTGATAAGTGGTGTTATGTAACTTTATTTTTATTTTTAAAACGAATTGGTTAATTGATTTGGATCATTTTAATAAAATATTGAATACTATGAAACTATAATCTATAGGTT
>NZ_JAKUFP010000078.1:0-3878 GCF_022663495.1 Bacillus cereus group sp. BfR-BA-01383 | reverse complement strand
CTTGCTCAAAGATTGATTTCGCTTTTTCTTTTGCCTGATCATCTAATCCCGCAAACATTTCCTTGTGTTTACCCTTTTCTGGGAACTTCACGCCTAGTTTTGTTAATTCCTCTTTTACTTGCTCACGTGTCAATGCTCCAGACTTCTCTTGCTCAAAGATTGATTTCGCTTTTTCTTTTGCCTGATCATCTAATCCCGCAAACATTTCCTTGTGTTTACCCTTTTCTGGGAACTTCACACCTAGTTTCGTTAATTCCTCTTGCGCTTGTTCACGTGTTAATTTCCCGGACTTCTCTTGCTCTAAAATTGACTTCGCTTTTTCTTTCGTCTGATCATCTAGGCCAGCAAACATTTCACCACGTTTACCCTTCTCCGGAAGCTTTACACCTAGTCCCTCTAATTGTTTCTTTGTATCGTCCATAATCGTTTTTACTTTTTGTTTTGTAGCGTCATCTAAGTTCTTTTTCGCCGTTTTTGTAGGCTGATCCGCCGCTGGAGTATTCGTTGCCGCAAATGCTGGGACACCCACTCCTCCTATAATTCCAAATGATAAAGCACCTGCAATCGCTAAATACCCAACTGTTTTCTTCTTCATAGGAAATTTCCTCCTTCATATTTCTAAAGCACGTACACTTTCGTATACAATGCCTATAGTAATGTTGGTTTCTTAAAATTCCCTTAACGACTTAACAAAAAAACACCGCTCATCACGAGCGGCGTTGTTCTAAGCTTTTTGTAATTGTAACTCTTCACGTTCCATTATTTTTCTTAATACAATTGTTTGCGTCATTGTAAATAAGTTACCTGTGATCCAGTACAGTACAAGACCTGATGGTGCCGCAAACCCCATAAATAGAATCATGGCCGGCATCATAATTTGCTGTACTTTCATCATTTGCCCTTGCTCACCAGACGCCATATTCGATTGAAATACCTTCATTTGAATAAATGTCGTTAACGCTGCAATAATCGGTAATATATGATATGGATCTGCATGTCCTAAGTTCACCCATAAAAATGAAGATGTGCGAATCTCTTCCGTTCGGCTAATCGCATAATACAAAGCAGAGAAAATTGGCATTTGTATAAAGATTGGCCAGCAACCAGCAAGTGGATTCCAACCGCCTGATTTCATTAGTTCTGACATTTCTTTTTGATACTGCTTTTGTTTTTCAAGATCTTTGCTTACATCACCATATTTTTTCTTTAACTTCTGCAATTCAGGTTGCATTTTTTTCATTTTCGCTTGGCTACGATATTGTGAAACAGCTAATGGAATCATTGCTGAACGAATAACGAGCGTCATGATAATGATAGCAATCCCGAAGCTAGCTCCAGGTATATGATGAGCAACAAATTGAATCATATACGAGATTGGATATACGAAATAATGGTTCCAAATTCCCGTACTATGTGAATCTATTGTGCCTGCAGTACTACAACCAGATAAAACAAAAACAAGTACTAATGAAAAACTAATGAGCTTAGCTCGGTATGATTTTAACATGTTTATTCCTCCAATGTTTCGTAATTATTTAGCGAAACATTGGTGTATACGGACCGACCTCGTCACTCTCGTCACTCGATTCTTGTCTACGTACAGAACGAATCATTCCATATTTATAAAAAATGGAGAAAAGCGGTACATTTCCGGTACCCTCTTCACACGTATCAACTAGTTTAAAAGCTCTTTGTCTACCGCTCGATGCTTGCTGACGCACAAAGCGAGAAACATTTGTGAGAAAGAAGACTTCTAATAAACAAAGCGCTGTTGTTACAAACGATATATATAGAATTGCATCCTGGAATAAAAACTCCATCGCTTCACATCCTTAATAAAGTCATTTTAGCACATTCAACAAACATTCTCTATTTCCTTTTATTTTCAAAAAAGAATTTTGCATATTTTCTCAAAAAAACTATGTTAGAAAATCAATGTATTCGCTTTCTTTAGTATATTCACGCACACCTATGAATAGGTTTGATTTATTAGAAATTTATAAAATTTTTGCATTATAATAAAACTATTGCCAGTTTTTGAAAAAAGCTTTATTCTCTTCTTGTAATCAAAAATGAATATGGAGATGAAACATACTATGGGTCAACTAGGAGACGCCGATTACGTTCCCGACACCGCCTTTTTATCCTTCCCAGCAGCTAAAACATTTCATCTAGAATTTATCATACAGTTAATTGTTATTTTTATAGCTTCTATTTTGTATGCAATTTCTATGAATATGTTTTTTATCCCGCATAATATGATTAGCGGTGGTTTCGCTGGTGTAGGGATGATTATCGGTTATTTAATGCACTACAATATCGGAGCACTTATCTTTTTACTAAACATTCCTCTTCTTATTTTAAGTCACTTTTATTTAGGTAAGAAGACAACCTTTTTAACGGCATACTTTGTAGCAGTATCATCTTTAGCGATGAATATTCTTCCCGTACACCAAGTTTCAGACGATATTTTACTTTCTTCTGTATTCGGTGGTGTCATCTGCGGCGCAGCCTCAGGAATCATATTCCGATTTGCTTCTTCAACAGGTGGTTTTGATGTTGTTGGACTAATTGTAGCGAAACATCGAGATATTTCAATTGGAGCAATCATCTTTGGGTTCAACTTAATCTTACTTGTTGTAGCAGGATTTATTTTCGGATGGGATATTACGCTTTATACGTTAATTAGTCGGTTTGTAGTCAGCAAAGTGATTGATGCCGTTCATACAAAACATATTAAATTAACGATAATGACAGTTACAGAAAAAGGCGAGGAAATAAAAAGCGCACTACTACATCACGGCATACGTGGTGTGACAATGGTAGATGCTGTCGGCGGCTATACAAACCATAAGAAAAAAATGATTTACACCGTCGTAACTCGCTATGAGTTAGGCGAAATGAAACGCATTATCCGTCAAGTGGATAACAAAGCATTTATGAACATTACTGAAACAGTTGAAATTGTTGGCCGTTTCAAACGCATATAAAAAAAGCGCAAGGAACTACAATTCCTTGCGCTTTTTATTTTTTACACTTATTACAAAATCAGATAATTCTATTATTGTGACACTAAATGTGTTATAATAAAAATAGACTTACTAAAAAGAGTATATAGACTTGGAAGTTTCTCTTATTTATATAAGCAAAAAGAAACAAGAAGTCGGGTATATTTCAGACACCATACACGTAACGGCTAAAAAAAGCCGCTCATCTTAGTTATTCTTCACTAATCTTTTTATAAAAAGATACGTACAACTAAAACTCACTTCAATATACTATACCTACCTTTTTGACTTCCAAATCATCTTATTACATAGGGAGATGAACATATGAATCAATATATACGATATACATTAGCTATCCTGTTTGCCATTATCGGCGGAACAATCTGCTTCTGGACAAACACTCAGCTTGGAGAGAATATCATTTTTAATGGAATCGAAACACTTGTAAGCGCTTCAATTTTAGGCGGATACATTTTCTTCCTCTTAAATCCAGAAGAAAATGCTCAAAAAACAATGCTATTAACAATGATTGGAATCGTCGGCGGATGTATTTCCTACTCGATGACAAACTATACATTACCACTTCAATTAAGCTCAGCTTTCTTCCACGGTCTATGGACTTGGTTCATTGCATTCTGCCTAGCAGACGTATTCAACCTATTACAAGACACTGAAGAAGAAAACGGCCGTCAAATTGAAAGTAACTCGTAAGCTGGAAAATATTCCTCCAGCTTTTTTGTTTGCTTTTCCCCTGTACATACCCCATCTGGTACTTCCTGAAATATATCAACGATTTTTCACATATATCGATCGTTTCTCCATTTATATCAACGATTATTTCAATATATCGACGTTTCGACACAGTATATC
>NZ_JAKUFP010000077.1:0-4349 GCF_022663495.1 Bacillus cereus group sp. BfR-BA-01383 | reverse complement strand
AGGCGTTTTCTGTTCAAAATTGAACAAAAAGCGCCTTATTTTTCTCTATAATGAATTTTTTTATAAAAAACGCAAGTTTTTCAGTGCCCTCATATGGAATCGGACTCATTCCTTTTAATTTATATGATTTAGATACTACTATTTCAAATGCTTATCTAGTCATATAAGTAATCAAATGTTAAGATTACTATCTGAATTACATAAACATTATTCTGAATTTTCATTCGTTTAGAGGCCGAAATCTGGAATTCTGATTTATTGATGCGATCAGTTTTTACATCTTTACCTATAAAGATATATTTATTGGATAATAGAAAAAAATTTTTTTTATTGGTGAAAAAGAAGTGAGGATAGTATATGAAGAAAAGAATTTTAATCGTGGAAGATGAAGCAAATATTCGAGAAGTATGCAAACGGTATTTAGAAAGAGAAGAATATGAAGTATATACCGCTGTAAATGGCAAAGAAGGTTGGGATTTATTTCTTACGCATCAACCAGATTTAATTATATTAGATTTGATGATGCCGAAAAAAGATGGATGGGAATTATGCGAGGAAATTCGTCAACAATCAAATGTCCCTATTATTATGTTAACTGCTAAGGGAGAGGAAAGGGATCGGATTTTAGGCTTAACAATGGGGGCAGATGATTATTTAACAAAGCCATTTTCCCCTCGTGAATTAGTATTAAGAGTCCAAATTATACTAAGAAGAGGAAGCCAGATACCGATACAAGCGAAAGAATCCCTATTGGAAGTGATAGAATTTCCAGATTTGAAAATATATCCAAAGACAAGATATGTACTTGTTTGTGATAAGGAAGTGGAGTTAACGGTGAAAGAGTTTGAGGTACTTTATCTCATGGCAAAGCATCCAAAACAAGTATTTTCTCGCTCGCAGCTTCTTGAACTAATTTGGGATTTTGGACATGAAGGGGCATCAAACACAGTTACTGTGCTAGTGAGTCGTTTACGTGAAAAGCTTGAGAAGTATACAATAAAGAATCGTTGGATTCATACGGTTTGGGGTATAGGATATCGCTTTGAGCCAAATGGAGGAAATGAAGCATGAGGTTACGTATTCAATTGTTACTCATGAATTTATTAAGTACCAGTATTATGGTAATTGCTATATGGTATAGTGAGACGAAAATGTTACTTGAACCGGAACAAACGCGGTTATTAACAGTAATTGCATTTGTGGCATTCATTATTTCAACGTTTATTTATTGGTTAATGACACGTCCTATCATGAGATCTATACAAAATTTAATAAAATTGACGAAACAATTTAGTGATAGACACTTTGAAACGATGTATATAATTGGGCAAGAACCACGGGAGTTTAAAGAATTAGCAACAGCCTTTCAACAGATGGCAAAAAAGTTAGAAGAAGGGTTTACTAAGTTAGAGGAAGAGGAAAAATCCCGTAAGGAGTTAATTACCAATATCTCACACGACTTACGAACACCTATGGCTAGCATGCAATTGATGATAGAAGCATTACAAGATAACCTGATTGAAGATCCTGAAATGAAAAAGCAATACTTAGCGACGATTTTAAAAGAAATAGAAAGATTAAGTGGATTAATTAACGACTTATTTGATCTTTCAAAGTTAGAGTTTGAGCAAGTAGATTTTCACCCAAGTTTCACACATTTAGATAAAGTCCTATTAGATGTATTAGAGTCACATTCTGTCTTATTAGGAGACAAACAAATCCATATGCAATTGGATGTTCCTGATACATTACCTCGACTTTTGATTATGCCTTGTAAAATAGAAAGGGTCATAGGTAATTTATTACATAATGCAATTCGATATTCTCCTATCTCTGGAACAATTGAATTGACTATAGAAGAAAATGAACAAACTCAACAGGTCCAATTCACTTTGCGGGATGAAGGAATGGGAATTTCTCCAAATGATCAATTACGCGTATTTGAACGTTTTTTTAGAACAGATCGATCAAGAAGTTCGCAATCTGGAGGATCCGGACTTGGATTAGCTATTGCAAAATCATTGATAGAAATGCACAAAGGGGAAATTGGTGTGAGGAATCGCGCAGATAGTAAGCAGGGAAGTGAATTTTGGTTTACTCTTCCCATCACATCAGAAAAAAATAAGAACGCTGAAAGACTTTTGTAATATTTACGTTATAAAAATGAAAGACCTTCTTGTTAACATACTACTACACAGTATGTTATAGGAGGGTTTTTACTTTATGAAAAGAAAATATGTATGGTTTATAGGTGGTTTGATAATTGTATTGGGGATTTTATGGTCATTGTTCCGACCAGAGAAATTATTTATTGATAAACACGTGAATGAAGCATTGCCACAAACAGAGGTACAATCAACTGAAGCAAAGCAACAAAGTGAACGAGTAATAAGTGAAGGACAGTTTCAAAACGGTGTCCATGAAACAACTGGAACGGCAAAAATTCATCAATTAGCGGATGGAAAACGTGTTTTGCGACTTTCTGATTTTACAACATCTAATGGACCAGATGTACGAGTTGTATTAGTTCCTACAAACCATTTGAAAAATAATGAAGACGTGAAAAACTATCAGTATATTGAATTAGGAAAATTAAAGGGAAATAAAGGAGACCAAAACTACGAAATTCCTGAAGGGATAGATGTAAGTGTATATGGTGCGGTTTCTATTTGGTGTGAAAGATTTAATGAAAACTTTGGTGCGGTTTATTTTAATAATTAAATATGAACTTAAAATTTCCCTCTTACTCAAAGGGGAGATTCGTATGGGATATGGTGGTAGTTGCAGCGGAGGTTGTGGATTTGGTGGCGGATTCGCATTACTGGTTGTGCTCTTTATCTTATTAATCATAGTTGGATCTAGCTGCAGCGAATTTAGTTGTTAAGAAGGGCACTCATAAGAGTGTCTTTTTTATATTTCTCAATTATTGTATATTTTGGAGTTACTTGACGTTTACTCTAAAACTAATTCTATATTACTGAACAAGATGTTCACCTCATTTTATAAGATATTTATATAATTCGATAAGAATAGAGGTAAACCTTTTAGTGAGAGAATATTAAGATTTGCAATGTAGAAAGCTGATTTTCTCAAGTTATTAAAAAAAGTGTATAAACACGGAGAGGAAAATGCATATGATGTTTTATGAGGTTGTTTGCTTTTCGTGTAAAAATATATTCCGAATATACGAAGGACGTGAAAAATATAAGCGATTTAAAGAGGAAACGAAAGGGGCATATTGTTGTGATGAATGTAGTCATAAAATTCAATTAGAAGCGATAAAACATTTTTTTAGGTAATTAAATTGGAATTCGGAAAAATATGTTAATATATATTTAATAAATTATCACTTATAACATACAAAATTAGGATTTTTAGAGAAGCGCAACAAAGAATGAGTACATACAGTTCCTATATTTGAGAAGGTTTTAATAAAAATAGATTTGTAATTTCGCAAAGTATTAGCTAACAAGGGGCAATGAGAAAAAAATTTATTATGTATTACAACGACTGATATATTGAAATGTTAAAGTGGATTAATAGGGAGAATCATATGGAGAAATATTATGTTTATGAATCAAAGGTAAAAGTAGTAGGTGTATTACTTTTAATATTAGCAGTAGAAGCGATGTTTCTATTTATAGTAACACTTGCATTTTTATTAGAAGAGCTTAATTTTATAATAGGAATTTTATTTGCAGTTCTTGCATTAGTTGTATTAGTTGCACTTTGGAAAACCATTCAAAAGATTATTGCGAGGAAACCGGCCGTTATTTTAGAAATGGAATATATTACGATTATTAACAATCCTAAATATCCTGTAAAAATCGCTTTGAAGGATATATTCGGCCTTTTACCTTATGAAATCCAAGGGCAAAGGTTTTTAGGGATTGTAATGGAAGAGGAAATTGAGGATCGATATATCACTTCTATACCAGCAAAGGGACAACGATTGTATCGAGTAAATAAACGTGCTGGATATATACCGTTTAATATTCATTTGAATTTATTAAAAATCGATGGAGAAGTATTGTTTGAGAAATTGCAAGAGTATAATTTAAGTTTTTTAGTTTATGAAGACGAAGTGAAATAGCGGTATATAAAATATAAAAAACTCTTCTTAAAGAAAAAACCTAAAAATAAGTAGTTTTTTTCTTTAAGAAGAGTTTTGGGAATAAAGTCTTAATATGAGATTAAAATAATAACTCCTTTAATTGATGAGTATGTATTGGGCTATAAAAAAACGGCAAGCTGGTGATTGAAGTGAACCCTGAAAACGGGACACCTATTAAAACACCTAAACCATCTGTTCCCTAAATTCTTTAGGGGATAGGTGGTTTAATTTTTCT
>NZ_JAKUFP010000076.1:0-4361 GCF_022663495.1 Bacillus cereus group sp. BfR-BA-01383 | reverse complement strand
TCCTGCCATCCCTTGTCCGAAGCCAATTCATCTCCCACCTACTCACTTCGCGTTCCTTGAGGAAGGAGTCTTCTTGGCTAAAATGATAAAAAAATATTTTTTTGACCCCTATAAAATAATTTGTTCCTTCGAATTTGTATAGTGAAGAAAGCAAATGGAAGAAAAATGATTATGAAAAAACACTATTAAAAGGTAATCTTGCACAAGATACATTAGAAAAAAGCGATGGAAGATGGGGATTCGTTTAATTTCAAAGCTAAAAGGAATTTATTATTCTATATTCCTATTAAACTATTTTCGTACCTTATTAATATAGTTTGTGTTTGTACCTAGAATAAGACGTAAAGGAGTATGTAAAAGATATAATGGAAAAAAAAATTCAACAAGAGAAAGATAAATCAAAACCTGTTTTTTATGATCCTAAAGGAAGAAGAAAAAAAGCTTTTAGTTGGTTTCTATGTATCTCAATAGTTAGTATAAGTATTGTATTTTATTTTTTCTTTCAAAGTATTTTTTCGACACCAGAAATTCCAAATATGAATCCTTCTGTAAAACAAGATACTAAACTTGTGCCTATTAATCAAAAACTCAGCGACGAGCAGTTAAAGAAAGAAGAATTTAAACCTAATACCGAAATGAAAAACGATGAAAATATGGTGAATTCAACGAACGATAGTAAACAATCTAAAGAAGTTTATGGTTTTTATGTAAACTGGGATGAAAATAGTACTACTTCTTTAAAAGAAAATATCGATTCCTTAACCACGTTAGTACCAGAATGGTATCACTTAAAAGCAGACTTAACAGTTAGTAGTGAGATAAAACCTGAGATTGTGAAGTTAGCCAAAGAAAATCATGTGAAAATTATGCCTTTACTTACTAACTATACAGAGGAAGCTTCTGGTCCTGATAGTGAACTTATTCATAAGTTATTGAGTTCTCCAGATCATGTAAAGACAACGTTTATTAACGATTTAGTAAAGCAGGTTGAAAAGAATCAATTTTCAGGTATTAATATTGACTTTGAGGCAATGCCTGAGAGCGATAGAGAAAACTTAACGAATTTCATGAAAGAACTTACTACCGTCTTTCATAAACATCATTTGCTTGTTACGCAAGATGTCCCTGCTAATGATAAGGCTTTTGATTATGGTGCGTTAGCCAAAGTAATAGATCGTATGATTGTAATGATGTATGACGAGCACTATGGAGCAGGGGTACCAGGACCAATTGCTTCAAATAAATGGTTTGAACATAAGCTCAATGAACTAGACATTCCGTCTGAGAAACTTATAGTTGCTTTCGGTAACTATGGATATGATTGGGAAGTAAATAGCAAAGAACCTGCGAAGTCTGTAACTTTCTCAGAAGTTATGACAATGGCTCAGGATTCAAATTTAAAAATTCAATGGGATAACATTAGTGGAAATCCTTATTTTCGATATAAAATAGGAGAGAAAGAACATACCGCTTGGTTCTTAGATGGTGTTACTCTTTATAATCAAGTGAAAATCGCAATGAACAACAATGCGAGGGGATTTGCGTTATGGAGACTAGGATCAGAAGATCCTACTATATGGAAATCTTTAAAAGATCCTATTGAGGTACAAAAAAATCCTGATGCATTACATCAAATCGCTAGTTTAGATGAAGTAAATTATTCTGGACAAGGCGAAATTTTGCAGGTTGAGAATGAGAGACACAATGGATTGAGAGATTTTGAGGTAGACAAAAATGGTTATTTTACAGATGAAGTGTATCAATCACTACCATCTGCATATGAAGTACAACGATATGGAAAGCCAAAAGGCAAACAAGTAGCATTAACATTTGATGATGGACCAGATCCGAAATATACACCGGAAATTCTAGATATATTAAAAGAGTATAAAATAAAAGCTGCCTTTTTTGTACTTGGTGAAAATGCGCAATTAAATCCTAGTATTGTTAAAAGAATATACGATGAGGGGCATGAAATTGGCAATCATACCTTCAAGCATCCTAATGTCGCTGATACGTCTTTGCTACGTACAAAAGTAGAACTTAATACAACTCAGCGCCTAATCCAGGAAATAACTGGACATTCTACGGTTTTATTTAGGCCACCGTATGAAGCAGATGCGAACCCGGATTCATCAAATGAAATACTGCCTATTTTGCGTGCACAAAATATGAACTATACAATGGTGGCAGAAAAAGTTGATCCTGAGGATTGGGCGACTCCATCAACAAATGAATTAGTAAAGCGTACTCTTAATCCCATTTATAAGGGGGAGGGAAATGTTATTCTTCTCCATGATGCAGGAGGGAATCGTACCCATACGGTAGAGGCGCTGCCGATGATTATTAAAGATCTTAAAAAGAATGGATATAGTTTTGTAACAATTTCAGATTTAATGAATAAAGAACGAGATGAAGTTATGCCTCCCGTTTCTTCAGAGGATAAGCAATATTTACTTTACAATAAAGCTGTTTTTTCAGGAACAGGATATTCTAAGCATATATTAACAACTATTTTTTATATTGCTATTGGATTAGGTATTTTCCGATTCCTATTTTTAATTTATTTTTCATTCAAGCAAAAAAAGAAAACAAACTCTCGTTTATTTGCTAATTCGTCTTATCAACCTTTTGTTAGTGTTGTGATAGCAGCATATAATGAAGAGAAGGTTATAGCTAAGACGATTCGCTCAATTTTGGATAGTAATTATAGAGAGTTTGAAGTTATTGTCGTTGATGACGGATCGAAAGATGATACGTCAAAAGTAATTCAAGAAACATTCTATAAACATCCTAAAGTTCGTTTAATTCAGAAAGAAAATGGTGGGAAATCCTCCGCAATGAACTTAGGATTTCAAAAATCAACAGGAGAAATCATTGTCACTTTAGATGCGGATACAATTATTGCGCAAGACGCTATTTCTCTAATGATCAGACACTTTGAAGATCATAATGTAGCAGCAGTTTCAGGCAATGTCAAAGTGGGAAATAGACGAAATTTGTTAACTACTTGGCAACATGTTGAATATATTACAGGATTTAATTTAGAACGCAGAGCTTTTGATGAGTTAAATTGTATTACGGTAGTTCCTGGAGCTATTGGAGCATGGCGTAAAAAGAATGTAGTCGAATCTGGATATTTAAGTGAAGATACATTAGCAGAAGATACGGATCTTACTATAACATTTTTACGCGAAGGGCATAGAATTGTATATGAAGAAAGAGCATACGCTTATACGGAGTCACCTGAAGATGTGAAAAGTCTTATTAAACAGCGATATCGTTGGTCGTATGGTACACTCCAGTGTCTTTGGAAACATCGAAAAGCATTGTTTAATGCAAAACATAAAACATTAGGGTTTATTGCATTACCTAATATGTGGTTATTTCAATATATTCTGCAATTCATTGCTCCTTTAGCAGATATATTAATGATTATGGGGCTATTTGGCAGCAATCCGCTAAAAGTGTTGGGATTTTATCTTGTATTCTTTTTAATGGATCTTCTCGCTTCTTTGTTTGCATTTAAATTAGAGAAAGAGAATCCTAAACCACTAGTATGGTTAATTTTACAACGCTTTATTTATCGTCAATTTATGACTTATGTTGTAATTAAATCTATATTTTCATCCATTCGAGGAGTAGCGGTAGGATGGAATAAACTAAAGAGAATGGGGAGTGTTAAGCATTCGCCTGAACATAAGGAGGCATCATAAGAGAGCAGATAATCTGCTCTCTTTTTGTTATTGACTTTAGTCAGTTGAGCCTGGAGAAGGCAAAATATAAAACTGCCCGTTAACCTGAAAAATCAAAATCTCCTATAACGAAATTTCTATTTATTATTGACTACTCATAGTGAGGCGTTATATGAAGAAACCCCTTTAGTTTCGGACTGAAGGGGTTTTTAAATATTTTTTTAAATGGATATCATTAATATTTATATAAAAGGGGAGAAAGAAATATGAAAGAAAAAAAGTAATGTATGAAGAGGTTACTGAAGTATTGAAGGTATTCGCGCATCCTGTCCGTTTATCCTTAGTAGAAATAATGATTACAAAAGGCCCTACTAATGTAACAACGATGTATGAAACATTACAAATGCCTCAAAGTACAATTAGTCAACATTTATCTAATCTAAGAGCTGTTAAAATCATTACAGGTACTCGGAAAGAGTTAGAAATATATTATGAAGTAACGGACAATCGTACAAAAGCGATGATCTTGTTCTACTATGTTATTCAAGTACTTTTGTTGTCTAAGTCGCATACCATTAGGTATGCTTTTTCTTACGATTAGTCAACCTATAGATTTTTGATGGATTGAGTACCAAAAATCTATATCACACATGTATCCACGTATAA
>NZ_JAKUFP010000075.1:0-4832 GCF_022663495.1 Bacillus cereus group sp. BfR-BA-01383 | reverse complement strand
CTTTTCCTGTTTCTTTGTATGCATTATCCCATAGAGATAGGAAATGATTGAATACAAAACGAGAACAGCCAATCGTTTTATTGATTAGGGTTGCTTGTGCTTTATTTGGATAGATACGAAATTTATATGCTTTATTGATCATCATTCATTTCACCTCCATTTCTATATGCGTCTATTATACAACAAACATACATTCGATAGGTAGTTAAGTAACAGTTTATGTATGTCGAACAATTAAGATGGCTTCCTGCCATCCCTTGTCCGAAGCCAATTCATCTCCCACCTACTCACTTCGCGTTCCTTGAGGAAGGAGTCTTCTTGGCTAAAATGATAAAATTTTTAATAATTCATGGATACCCTTCTGTAGTCCCTCATAAAACAATAGATAATAATTCTTTATCATATATATGGATTTGTATTCACTTAGCTCTTTCTTTTTCTTATCTAAGAGTAACTGACGCATTTTAAACATCGTCGATGAACAGAGTAAAATACTAATGAGTTGCCCATATAAATGGCATTCTAAGCGTTCTTTCTTAATTTCTTTGCACCTGTCAATTTGAAAAAAAGATTTCCATGTTTTGAACAAAATTTCAATTTCCCAGCGTAATGAATACAAGTCATGGATATGTTCCGTTGGAACATTTTCTGTAGAAAGATTCGTAATATACACGTTGATCCCACTCAACCGTTTACTTCGTTCTTTGTAGGTAATACCTTTCTTCTTTTCTTTTTTGGCTTGTTCCTTCAACCTTTTCTCTGTTTGTTCTTTTGTTAATCGATGAATAATAACACGAGCTGGTAATTTTTGATACTGTCCAATGTATGCCTCTGAAATCTCCATTGTTTGACCAGGGGACAATTGATTCATGAGTTCTTCCATATCTAACTGAATATAGAGTGACCCTTTCTTCAGGGTCCCATTTCGAAAATACTCTGGCTTATCATTCTTACGATAGATTCGAGAATTTAATTTCAAACGTGAGATATAGTGAGCTCCTTTATCATGGATATTCTGTAAGTCATGTAAGTCAAAATAGCCTAAATCTCTTATATATAAGTTTTTTGGTCGAATGGTTTGTAGACTTGTTGAACCAAAGGTTTTATCATTTTCTCTTCCTTCTCCTACATAATCGTGCAGGAACTTCCCACTCAATAAGTCATACTCTAATTGAATTTTGACTCCTGCCGTATGGCTACTTCCACCCGAACCTTGATAATGTGAAGAAAACTTATCTGGAAGCTGAAATGTTGTAGAATCTAGAATCCGAATGTGCTTAAAAGTCGTGGTGTATTGATGAATTACTTCTTGTGTTGAATGAATTCTTTGAGTTAGAAGGTTAGCTAGAACTTGTTCAAGAAACTGTACTGCGGAAGCATTAAATCGTTGGTCAAGCCCTTCAGGGCTGATAAGAACACCTGTAGATACTTCCAGACAGCTACATAATTGTATGAGTGATGTATTTGCAACCTGTTGGCTAAGCCATACACATAAAGCAACTAATTCCTTTGCTTGATATTTACTCTTTCGATGAACGAATCCTTTTTCTTTAGCTAAGTGTTCTAGAACATGAGGAGACATATGTCGTTGTAATTCTTCAGCAATCGGTTGAAGTTCGTCAAGAATCGAAAGATCCATAAAAAACGCCATCCTTTCCTATGATTCTACAGAAAGGATAACGTCTTTTTTGCTTTATAGATAGTGCAAGATCTTAGCTTGATAGCGATGGGGTAGCATCAGGAAAATGCGGATTTACAACGATAAGCATTCTGATACAAGCCATATGAGACATTATGAAGTCTATTTTTGTAGATGATTGGATTGTGTCTCAATAGGCTATACACTATTGAGATTGTGAAGAACTGTACTTAAACTAAAGGGGCAGGTTAGTTGAAGAAGGAATTTCTCTAAATTTGGAAGAATTTATATTCAAAAATATGTTAAGGAGCTTGTGAATTATATGGAATCCATTAGCAAAAGCGAAGTGAAGCTACGAGATATCACAGAGGAAGATCTTCCTATCTTTTTCGAACAACAACTAGATTCAACGGCGAACTATATGGCTGCCTTTACAGCTAAAGACCCCACTGATAAGGACGCATTTTTTGACCATTGGAAAAAAAATATCGCTGACGAGACTATCACAATTAAGACTATATTATTCAATGGCATTGTCACTGGACACGTCTCGAACTTTGAACAGTTCGGCGAACCCGAAGTAAGCTACTGGATTGGGAAGGAATATTGGGGTCATGGTATTGCAACTAAAGCGTTGTCAGAGTTTCTGGAGTATATTAAGGTACGCCCGCTCTATGCTCGTGCCGCTAAAGATAACCTCGCCTCCATTAGGGTATTGGAAAAATGCAGGTTTAAAATCATCTCTGAAGATAAGGGTTTTTCCAACGCAAGAGGCAAGGATGTTGAAGAATTTATTTTGAAGCTCGAACCTTATGATAGGTAATTTAATACCGTAATACGATTGGAGCGGTTCTTGACTAAGAAACCTTCTGTTGTTTAACTAACGGGTGCTTTACTTGAACAAGAAAAAATAAAAAAGTCGATTTTCTATAACATTGAGGAATCGACTTTTTTAATGGGGTGATTTCCTTAGCGTTGTAAATTCACATTTTTTGGACTGTACCCCATCACCATCAAGTTAAGAAATACGCTCTTCCCCAAAACGAAAAAAATGGGCTGAATTCTCATAAATAACTGTAGAGATATAAAATTTTCGTTTTGGGGATATTTTAAAATCTTAGCTTGATGGGCATGGGGTAGCACCACATGCCCATCAACTTAAGAAAACAAGTTACCCCCAAAACGATAAAAATAAATTTCAAGTATATAAAAACACAAAATTTCCATTTAGAGGGTACTTTAAAATCTTAGCTTGATAGCAAAACATCCCCTTATATATAAGGTTTTTCACTAAAATAGGTCGCCAGTCATTACAGTCATAAATTCCTTAAAAAACTGTTCATAATTCATTTGTATTGCAATCCTATGTTTTGGACGATTACCGAATGTTTCTGGTTCAAAAGTAGATCTAAAATCTCCTATACTTTGTCCTCGTACAGTATCAAGTACATTAACCGTCACTGCTGATTGATGGTACTTAAAAATATCATCACGATTAATCGCAATCAAAGTGAGCGCATCATGAACCGGGCTACCTTGTATTCCAGGTACTTTTTTTTGATAAAATTGATAATAGTAATAGTCTAAAAGAGGCTTTAAAAACTTAGTTTTTCCTTTAGAGTGAATATAATTGACCATTTCTGGTGTTACGATAGCCGATTGTGTAACATTCAAAGGAGAAATTGATAGATTCTTTGCGTATCTCATTACAATATTGGCCGCTACAGGATCGCCATAAAAGTTAGCTTCGGCAATGGGAGTAACATTTCCTGGATATAGAAAAGCTCCTCCCATAATATAATAAGAATGTACATATTCCATCACATCTCCATAAAGGAGAAATAAAGTTGCAAGTGAAGTTAGCCGTCCAGTATTCACGATAATAAGTTCATTTTTATACTGCTTAATAAGTGTGAGAACCTCAAAAAAATTCTCAAATGCTTGAAGCTCTACTCCTGGTTGAATAGGCCCTAACCCAAATTTACCGTGAATTTCTGGATAAAAAGTTTCAGCCTCTGAAGACATGGAATGCTCCGCCCCACCAAAAACTTTTATATATTCTTTTCCTACACTTTTAAGTAAAAAGCGAACATTTCTAACAACTTCAGCTTGAGGTACGTTCCCATAGTCTGCAACTATTCCTATAATATCAATTCTATCTGTCAAATGCGCATATATGATAGCTATCGTATCGTCAATTCCGAAATCTCCAAAAAACAGTACTTTTTTCCCCATACAATGTTGCTCCTTAATTTTACTAGTTTTTAAAACGGATTATAATTATGTATCGTAGTATAAGATTGTTCCCATGTCTTTTTGTAGTACTGTGTATGAATGAATTCATCTAGTTAACATACACTTTCGTTAATAATGAACAAATTCCTTTTGTATGAAATGGAATAGTATGTAATTACTAATCTTAACGTGTTTTTTCTGATACCCTATGCTCATCAAGTGGCCCTCAAAATGAATAAAATACGTTATTCTTTCTGTAGAATCATAGGAAAGGATGGCGTTTTTTATGTCTGTTTCTGTGTCTGACGAATTACAACTATTTGCTCAAGAGATTCAAAGTTTTTTATCTCCAAATGCCTTACAAGATCTTGCTAGAGATGTTGGTTTTGTACAACGAACCAGTAAGTACCAAGCAAAAGATTTAGTAGCTTTATGTGTATGGGTGAGCCAAAATGTAGCTATGACCTCTTTAACTCAGTTATCTAGCTGTTTAGAATCATCAACAGCAGTACTCATCAGTCCTGAGGGACTGAATCAACGATTTAATAAGGCGGCCGTCCAACTTTTACAACACCTACTAGCCGAACTACTAAGCAAAAAATTGGCCGCATCTATACCGATTTCTTCTCCCTACACTTCTGTTTTTAAGCGCATTCGTATTTTAGATTCAACTGCATTTCAACTCCCGGATGTATTTTCATCGGTTTATCCAGGTGCAGGAGGATGCAGCCATACAGCTGGGATAAAAATTCAACTTGAGTATGATTTGTTAAGTGGACAGTTCCTACATATTCATACAGGTCTAAACAACATGATCGCACTTACGGCTCTCTGTGTGCTCCAACTGTGACAGCGAATGATTTATGCATCCGAGATTTAGGTTATTTTCATTTAAAAGACCTTCAATATATACAAGATAAAGAGGCCTACTATATCTCTCGTATCAAGTCGAATACAC
>NZ_JAKUFP010000074.1:0-6089 GCF_022663495.1 Bacillus cereus group sp. BfR-BA-01383 | reverse complement strand
GCATGAATGAAAATGGATACCTATATTTTGTGACATCCAGTCCATTAAAAATCTAAAAATATAGGTTGACTAATCGTAAGAAAAAGCACCCGTTATGGATGCTTTTTTTACTCAATTTTAGTAAAAATACCTTTTACGATGACCGCAACTGCGACATTCATATCCAACCGAATGACCTAAAATAACTTCACCGTTCGGTAACTTTTTAGCATCTCTCACTGGAATTGTTCTTGGGAAACTAGTCATCTCTCTGCATGGTTCCGTTATCCATTAAGCCTTTAATAATTTTCGCTTTTTGTTTGCCATCTTTTCTTTTGCTGCTTCAATATTATTTGCTACTTTCTTATGGTCCTCATCAAATTGAATCATGCTATCAAACATAACTGGAGTTACTGCTTCATCTACGTATTGCAAGTAATCAATTGGCGCTCTTTCTATCTGTTCTACTAAGTACCAGTAAATATCAAAGTCTGCTCTTGGTATAGACTTCTTGCCCTTCAGTTGATGAGACATCCTTACGTAGGATTGAATGACTGGTAGTGGTACTGCGAATACTGACTTGTCCTTACTAAAAGAAACATATTGCTCCCATCCTCTCTGCTTTCTGTAGAGTGATAATAAAGTTGTTGAAAAAATGCGGGTCATTCTATTCAACAATCGGGCCATAATCTGGAATAACTTATTGTGAAAGTGATGTTAGTTTGACATAATTGTTATTAAGTTAAAGAACATCATATCGACATAAGAAGCATTTAAGCTTATGTCCCAAAGAGGGGTTAAAGGTATGGTAGACGTAATTATTCTGAATGGTGGATCGAGTTCCGGGAAGACCACTATCGCAAAGTGTCTTCAGAATTTATTGCCAACGTCTTGGTTAAGGTTCAGTATCGACGATTTAATCGACGCTATGCCTGATGCAATGTTGAAAGCAGACAGCGGAATTAAATTTGGTGACGATGGGTCTGTCAGTCCAGGTACGGAATTTCGCAAATTAGAATCTGCATGGATGAATGGTATTGGCGAGATGGCCCGTAGAGGAGCACAGGTAATTATCGATGATGTCTTCATTAGCGGAGTAGATGCTTGTAATCGCTGGGGAGCTGCCTTGGAAGGGTTGCAGGTGTTGTGGGTTGGTGTTTTCTGTGATCCCATCGTGGCATCCACTCGTGAAAGCGCAAGAGGAGACCGAGTTGCAGGAATGGCAGTTTCGCAAGCGACTGCAGTTCACATTGACATACATTATAACATCAAAGTTGACACAACAAAGACATCGCCAGAAGAATGTGCTCAAATTATCGGTCAAAGAATCAATCTATGAGAGCCTAAGAGATGTTTTAAGCAAACAAGATCATTTCTGTAATATTGTACAATAACAGATGTACAGAACGGTCTTCCGCAATCGGCTGCTATTTTTGAATAAAACTTAGATTTTTAAACGACTTTATTGTTATATTTTTTTCTTGTAGTAAAGTTTTTTACATCAAGATTAAACAACTATATTTCTAACCCCGTCCTATACTTAGAATGGGGTTATGGTTGTTTGAGCTTTTAAAAATAAATAACTTTATTGTCATTTTACACTTTCTCCAGGTAATCTAACTGATGCTGCGCAATGTTTTTTAAATCAAATCGTGTAGGGTTCTCTGTAGATTTCGCTTCAAATGCAATAGCTCGTCCCTTATATACGCCATCATAATCTACTGTACTTTTAGCTTCATAGAATCCACTTAGTACACGGCCCCCTTTACTTTTTAACACCTTCACAGGAGTCGGACGCTTGTTTATAAGCGCCACTCCACCTCTCTGATACAATTTTCGTTCGCTAGATTGATAAGCATTTCAAATGTCATCCCACGGTTTCCTAGTCCCATTGTTATTCCTCACTTTCTATTAAAGGATTATTTTATTAAATTATTTTTCCTTAACCAGAAAAATTGCCCCATGCCTTTTACACCTTTCTCATACACTGGCATTACATAAATCTCTTCATTAATTAGCAGTTGCAACTCAACACATTGTTTCTCCTTTTTCCCCCTTGGAGAACCGAACAGTTAGCTTTTGCTAACTGCTCTTTATTATGAATGCAAATTAATCACCCAAACACATTTCAGAAAAGCTGCATATAATATGGTGATTCCTTTCTTTTAAAAAACGAAACTCGTCACGGGAGCACTTTTATGAAGTGCTCTTTTTTTGTTTTAAACTAATACAAAATGAAATTTTTATAAATTGTATACAGTTCCATATGGAACTGTTAAAAAAGAAATACCGTATGACGTAATATGATGCATTGGGTAATAATATTCCATAGATGAATAGTATGGTTGTATACCTTGCTGCATTTGCTGCTGTGCTTGTAACGCTTGTTGAACAGCGTGAATTGTACTTTGTGCTCCGCTATACGTAATACCCGCCGTACCGTACGGACGCATTCTAGCTCGGGTATCAAAATATGAATAAAACATTATTATTCAACTCACTTCCATATAAATTATTACAAAGTATGTTATGATTCTTAATTTCAGTGAGTGTTAAAAACTGGTTCACTAGCCTTTACTCAAATAGCATTTTTATTTAAATCCACCTTTTTTTGACTGTGGCTTTACTAATACCTTTGTGCTAAAATCCACTAGGATATTTATTTTAAAATTATTTTTGGAGGCTTTATGAATAATCAAAACAACAATGAAACAAACAACAGCAATAGACTATTGGCATTTTTTCTAATAGTATCACCACTATTAATACCTATCGTGCTCCCTACAGCCATAATTGTAGGAATGAAACAATGGATGCCTGATGACGTTGAATACCCAAGTATAATGTCACTATTGACCTTATGTATTGGATTTTTCATAGTTGGGATCATCTTCTCTTTCGTATTACACGTATTTAAATTATCTGAAGAAAAGCTAAAAGAATTAGGTTTCTTAGGATTTACAATTTCAATTGTTAGTACCTTCCTGACAATGTATGTCGGATATTTTTGGCTAGCAAAACTTAATTTCACAGCAGTACAATTATCACCACATGCTGTATTAATCTTTGCGATTTTATCTACTATTCTTTTAGAAGCAATCTTTAAGTTGATTGATAAATTTGATACACCTGATGCAAAAGAAACACTTGAATAGATATTAAAATGATTATCTTAGAGCACATATAACCATGTGCTCTTTTTTCTTTTAATCAAATAAGGATTTTATTTAAACCTCACAAAGCATCTCTTTAACTTAATAGGTTCAAAACTACCTATTTAGCATATATAATACTTTTAAACACTTTAAATTCTATAATCAGTTATGGAGGCATTAAAATGGGAAGCATCCCAAAATTACCATCACAACAATCATTCCAAAAAAACCAAATTAATCCTAGCAATCACCAACAAACGAATAAAAAGCTAAGACGTCGTCTTTTATTGGCAATAGCTTTTATGCTACCTATGGTTATTTCCATTCAAATCTCCATTTACAAGCAAGAACAAATGATTAAGGAAAAACAAATTATACTTAATAAGGAAAAACAAAAATTATCTTATCTAAAGAACGTTGGACACTATTTTGAAAATGATATTAAAACTTTAACAGAAAGCGAAGAAGGTATTTTACAGTTCGCAAGAAAGTTGTATGGTTTTTCCAAGCCTGACGAAACTATATTTCAAATAGCTAAATAGCTTTTCGATATATAAGCAATCATCATTAATCATTGAGCGATTTAATGATAATCGCTTATTATCAACATCCTATTAAATAACCATTTGGTTTAAATTCACCTTAATTCACACTAAGTTTTCTTAACATCCAAATTAATAACTTTATAATATAATTAAACTATTTGTATGGGAGTTGATTTTTATGAAATGGAAACAAAAATACAATCCAAAGCATCTCTTTTACCGCATGTATAGTTATATTTATAAAGCCCTTGATGATATATCATGGACCATAAAATAATTTAGATTTTTAGGATATATCACTCATAAAAATACTCCTTTCAAGAGTACACATTTGCTGTGTGCTCTTTTCACATTGCTATAAAATAACGATTTTGTTATAAAGCCTCTTTTTACCACCTTATATTAATAATCTTAAATATAATAAAATACAGAATGAATATATTTCAGGGAGGTTTTAATATGCCACATGAAGTTTGGCCTCCTATTTGCATAGCAATATTCGTAATATTTTTCCTTGATAGAAAAGAGAAAAGTAAACAATAAAGTTATGCCTCTTAAAAGATTTACAAAATCTGAAATGCTACTATTATGCTTGAGCATTTCAGATCTACCTTATGAACAATATTCATTTTCTTATTCAAATAACGCTTTGGTTCAGTTTTTATCTTTATTTTTTATAAAGTAAAATTTATTTCGTATTCTTACAGGTGTGTTCGAATCTACCTTTTCAATCAAATAATTAAAATCAATCTCCCTAACAATAAATGCTATTAGAAGACCTCCAAATAATCCGAAAAAGAAATTCAATCCCATCACCGTCCCCATTACATACCTTTATCAAAATTCCTAATATGGCCGAAGTGATTACAGTAAAATAGAAAGCCATTTTATTATCACGAATGTATTGACGCAATACTTCTTCACCCCCTGAATAAAACTCAATATTCCGCCAATAATGAAGATATCAAACTCCGATTCCCCCTTGGAGATGAGCAGTTAGCTTTTGCTAGCTGCTCTTTTATTTTCTGAAATTGGTTACATTTACCTGATGTTTCTAACGTAATATTACGTTAGAATATAAAATAGTGAAATATATTGAGCTGTTATACCATTACCCTAGGAAACTAGGGTTTTTATTTCTACAAAATGAAATTTTTATATTAATCTTCCTCTGTATATCTTCTTGATCTGCGCTTCGGTGAATCCCTTGTATACTGCAAACACTTCTGGAAACTGACTCAAACCCATATCAATAATCGTGTCGTCTGTTGTTCTAATAAAGAAATACTTAACCTCACCCATATAATCGTTGTGTAAGTAATAACTCTGAATCTCGTAATCGTAGTTGTTAGCTTCCAAAACTTCATACAGCTTGATTTTCGTTTCATCCATATCGAACATAGATAGCTGCCCCACCCACTTAACAACTCCTTACGTATCAAATGAAATTTTATTATTTATCTTTGTACTCCATCTCTACAAATTCAGCTAAATCAATTTCTTTCATTATTAATTCTTCTAGAAAGTAAAATGCTTCTTGTTCCCCTTCATTTTCTCTTACATTTTGAAACTGTAATTTTTGTTCTTCATCTAATTCAAATTTCACTCTTGCTTCTACAACCATCATTCATTCCCCCATAGCCTTATACTTTTCAAACGTTCCATTCTTCCTTAAAACATTAACCAGCTGCCTTATCGTTGTTTCCGTTCTACCTAGAGATAAAGCGATTCCCTTCACCTTTCCGAATCCATAATACTTACATATGTAGGCTAATTCTCTTGTTGTGTATGGCTTCTTATGATTCGGATGGTAATCGGGATGGTACTTCATTCTGCCCTGTGCATCGTATTGAACTTCCACCCTAATCACTTTCCTTTCAAATAGCATTTTTATTCAATTGCCGTTTTCACTTTTTCTCGTTCTACAATTCGATATGAAATATTTCATATTTTATTATCGCAATATTACTTTATTGACTATAACTTTATATAAATGAGTTTCTATAACGCGGTAAATCAACATTTGTAATTTAATTCCTTATTTAAAATATCTAGAATATAGTTTTAAACACTATATTCGGATAGTTATATTGGAATTTTTTTCTCTACACATCCATATAAGTTTAGTGTATTATGTAGCAGAAGGGTAATTAAAAGACTTACTCTTTGCTATTGAGGGAAGAGCCTGAGAGCCATATCAGGCTCTTCTTTGTTTATATGCCATGTAATCAAATAACGATTTTGTTCAAATTTATTTATCTTTGTTTCTATACACCAACTTGTCATGACATGAGTCACAGTAATAATCGCCAGATTCTTTTGTTATTCCCCTTTCTTAATCCAATGCCATGATTTCCGCTAACGATCTATCCGATATATAAGTATCGATAATTTGGATCCGTCCATATTT
>NZ_JAKUFP010000073.1:0-6189 GCF_022663495.1 Bacillus cereus group sp. BfR-BA-01383 | reverse complement strand
CGTTCCCATACCGAACACGGAAGTTAAGCTCTCTAGCGCCGATGGTAGTTGGGACCTTGTCCCTGTGAGAGTAGGACGTCGCCAAGCAACTCTAAGACGAGTCAGAATGACTCGTCTTTTTTGTGTTTAATGAAATAAGCTTGTTATCTATGGCTCAAGAAATCCATGGGTAACAAGCTTATTTGTTTAAAGGTAAGTGTATTTATACAGTATAAATTTTCAGGAGGATTTTTATTTAGTATAGTTTCACATCAATAAGCTCAAAACGTTCGCAAACGAGCAGCATATCTTCAGAAAAGCTAAGACCAAGCTCGTTTAGTTCCTTTGTAAAGAACTGAATATGGGTGTTTCGCCAGTAACTATAGGTACGATCGCCTTCACCTTCAGCGATAGCGAATTCTTCGGTTACTTCATTCATTGGTGTTACAGTTACCTCTATTGTCTTAATGATAGCTACAGGTTCATCTTGACTATTGAGTACAATACTATAATCATCGTTTGTTGGTAGCGGTTCGTTTTCTAATTCATAAAAAATATGAGCGGAGCATGTTGCTGTTTTTACACCGTCAATTACTAACTGTGTGAGATAATCAGGAGAATCACCAAACTGCCAAGCTGTAACAGATGTCGGTTTCTCGCTATTCCCCCAATAAGTATCCCAATATGTTTGTGCTAATGGATTCATTTGTATCGTTACCTCACCTTAGTTAATATTAATTCTCTTTATAATCCTTGGATGATTTGCTTAGTTGTAATATCCTTGTAGTCATTTGAAATTTGTATTGTTGTATTACGGATCAATAGCAGCAATACACAAAATGAATATGGTTTGTAAACCCGTTCTGTCCATTTGTGACCATCTTTCCCGTAGCCCCCCATATTAATTTTACTTGTTTCCTCTAATAGTTGGGAAAGGACTTTTTTGTTGTAGCTTCATAAATAAAGTAATTGAAGTATAGTATATTGGCTAAATGAATTGCAGCGCCACTTTTCATATCAAGAGAACCACGGCCGAACAACCAATTTCCAGATTTTGCATCTGTTTGAACATTTATATCACTTTTATGGATTTGAAAAGGTGTATAACAAAGAAGGTAGAACATTCGTTCTGGATGGTGTAATAGGTACACACAATCAATTGAGGTGCTTATTTTGAGTTTAGTACATGCGTTTAAAGAAGAAATACTATTACTAGGCTCGGGTTTCAAGTATAGCTTTTGATTTTGTATATTTTAATGATTAGTTCAAATAATATTCAGATTATTAATGGTGGTGTATTACTAATATGCCATATTGAAGTGAGTAATACTAGAGGTGAAATAGTTAAAAACCGATATTCCAACTTGAATATCGGTTTAATAATATGTGACTTATATGAATCTATAGCAATACGAAAAGCGTAAATAAGATAGCCAATAAAATACGATAATATGCAAAAGGTTTTAAACCTATCTTCTCTAAAAGTTTCAAAAAAGTTACTACTGCTAGCATTGCTACTATAAAAGAGGTAATGAATCCTACCGCAAACATAGGAATGTCATCGACACTTAAATACTTCCAACTTTTTAATAAGTCTAAACCTGTGGCTCCAACCATTACAGGAAGAGCAATGAGAAAAGAGAACTCAGATGCAGTCTTATAATTTACTTTCGCTAATAGACCTCCAGAAATGGTAGAACCAGCTCTAGAGAAGCCGGGATATACTGCTAAGCATTGAAATAATCCAATTGTTAATGCTTGTCGGTATGTTAAATCATCCAGTGAAAAGGCGGTTGCCTCTTTCTTTTTTACTTCTGCAAAAATCATAAGAATTGCCCCTGCTACAAGTCCGATTACGACAGTATACGGCTGAAATAAGTATGTTTTAATAACATCATGTAGTAGTAAACCAGCAACTACTGCCGGAAATACGCCAAGGAATACATGTAATGCGTTGAATTTTTTCTCTTTTCTTAGAAGAGGCTTAATATTACATAAAGAAACAAGGCGTTTATGATATAAGATAGCGATAGTTAAGATCGCTCCTAACTGAATGACAATTTCAAACGTTTTTGCCCGCTCTCCTTCAAAACCTAATAAATGTCCGACTAATATAAGATGACCAGTAGAAGAGATAGGTAAAAATTCAGCTAACCCTTCTACAATACCGAGTATGAAGGCAATAATGATATCACTCATAGTTTCACTCCTGTAAATTAATGAATATCTACTCTCTTAAAATAGAATAGTGTTGCAATAAATCCGAAAATGGTAGTTACCGCGATGATGATATAAGAATACTCTGGTGGATAAGTCGATTGTAATTCGTTATTCGCTATATCTAGAGTGGCGGTCCATGGGAATAGGTCTTTGTGTTTTGAATTTACGATCATAAGGTTAGTCATTGTAATAATAATTGTTAATATAATAGGCGGTACATAGGTTTTCATTACAAGAGTTAGTAGTACAATAGGTGAAGACAATAGAAAAAGAAGTCCACCACATACTAAAAATTTTACGAGAGAGTCTAAAAGTAAGGTGATACTAAATCCAGGGAAGCTACCTAGTAGCCCTAATAATAAAGTTAGTGCCCAAGCGATTAAAGTTAGCATCATGATCCAAAGGAATAGAAGGATGAACTTACTTATAATAAAGCTAATGCGTGATACTGGGATAGTTAGTAAATGTTTTAGTGTATCTTCTGTATATTCACGGGTAAACAGATAAGCAACCACTACTCCATATAAGGGGAATCCTATAATTAAAGTAGTATATAAGTTAACTTCAGTGAATAATTGATGGAACAAAATAGTCGGAGTTGGTTGTTTTGTTTTTATGTGTATATAAGACGCTACTACTACTAAGAAAGGTGCGACACCAGCCCCAATAATACTAATCAAAAACATATTAGAGCGTTTTAATTTTAATAGTTCTGTATAGAGTAGATTAACCAATCTTTCCACCTCCAACTAGCTTGGTGAAATAATCTTCTAATCTGTCTGCGCTCATCACCATTTTTAATACTTCAATATCGTTAAGAACAAACGCTCTGTTAATACGTCCTTGCTGTCCGAAATGAGAGTAAACGCGAATGTTCCCTTCATCACGTACTTCATAATCAAAAATTTGAAAATGATTTTCTAATAGCATCGCAGCTTTATGGTCATTATTCACCTGGAATTCTATGTATTTACGATTTGCTTTACGCAGCGTATCAAGAGAAACTTCCTCTAGTAACCTTCCTTCATGAATAATCCCCATACGATCGACTAATTGTTCTACCTCGGCTAATATATGACTAGAAATAAGTATCGTTATATTTCTTTCTTGAGCTAAAGATTTAATAAGTTTTCGCATTTCTTTAATACCGATGGGGTCTAGACCGTTAGTTGGTTCATCTAATATGAGTAGTTCAGGATAATGAAGAAGTGCACGTGCAATTCCCAAGCGTTGTTTCATTCCTAAAGAGTATTTTCCTACTAATTTTTTTGTTTCGTGTTGCAAACCTACAATTTCCAAGGCCTCTTCAATTGCATTCCTCTTGTGAACTCCAATTATCTTTGCATTAATTAATAAGTTTTCTTGTGCTGTTAAGTTTTCATAAAACCCTGGAACTTCAACGATAGAACCAATTCTTCTTAAAATGTCTTTTTGGTTTTGAAACAAATCTTCCCCGAATATTTCAATATTTCCACTTGTAGGTTTTATAAGGCTGAGAAGCATACGAATGGTTGTTGTTTTACCGGCACCGTTACGTCCTATGAATCCATAAATCTCGCCTTGTTGTACATTGATATTTAGATTATCTACTGATTTTTGAGTGCCGTATATTTTAGTAAGATTCGTCGTCTTTATAATTGTATTTATAGGAGACACCTACTTTCTATAAGTTCTTAATTACATGATAAAAAGAAGGGTTTAACTACGTATTAATCATTTCTTAACTATTTCTTAAAAGTAGTGTATTTTGGGATGGAAAAGCCAAAAGTAGTTCTTTCCCAAGGAATACTGTTGACCCATATATGCCCACCATTTTTCTCAACGAGCGCTTTACAAATAGAAAGCCCAAGGCCGCTACCACCAAAAGAGGAATTTCTTGATTGTTCGCTTCGGTACATTCGCTCAAATACGTTTTGTAAATCATGTTTTGGAATACCGGGTCCTTTGTCCCAAATAAGAAGTTCATATTCTGTATCGGTTTCTAGTAGCTCGACTCCTACTATTTTCCCATCTTTTCCGTAATAGATAGCATTTTTTGTTAAATTCCCTATAATCCGTATAAGGCTAAGATGATCTGCAATAATAGGACAAGTAGATTCTGGTATGAGAACTTGTAGTTCGATATTATGTTTTGAAAGCTCAGGTAAAAACTCGATTAACACTTCTCTAGTAACTTCAGAAAAATCGAGTTCTTCTTCTTTTAATGGAAATTCATTAGCATCTAGCTTTGCCATATTGAATATTTCATCAACTAGATGCTTTAAGTTGTTTGATTTCATATAAAGTATTTTAATATACTCTTGCTTTTCTATTTCAGAAGCAGCAACCCTATCTTTCAAAGCATCAATATATCCAATAATAGAAGTGAGTGGTGTTCGGATATCATGCGAGACACTAGACAAAATTTGTTTTCTCGATTCCTCGGATTTTTTCGCCTCAATCTGAACTTTTTCTAATTCAGCTATTAACTCGTTTATTGAAAACACGATATTATGTAATGAGCGATCATTGTTCGTGAATAATCTTGTTTGTAAATTTCCTTTAAGTGCACGATTTAATTTAGTGACCATTGATTTGCGACTTTGAATAAAGTGTATTCTTGAAAAGAAAAGATATATTGTAATTAAGATAAGAGTAATAAATAAAGATATTTTTACTTTGGGGCCCATGCTTATATTTAAAAGCCCGCAAATGATAAGTTGTAATGAAATAAGAAAGAGGATCTTATCAGTCTTCAAGTTTTTCACCTACAAACTTATAACCAATTCCCCATATAGTTTGAATGAATTTTGGATTGGAAGGATCGATTTCTATTTTCTTTCTAAGTTTTCTAATATGTACCATAACGGTATTATCATCTTCTATATAATTATCGTCCCACACATTTCGGAAGAGCTGTGTTTTTGTAAATACTTGCCCTGGGTTTGAGGTAAAGAATCTTAATAGTTCAAGTTCTTTTCCGGTTAAGTTGATTTCTGTATCGTTTGTATGAACCGTGTATTTATTTAAATCGATAGTTAGCCCTTTAAATGCTAAAGTTGTTTTCTCTTGTACAGTAGTGTTACTTCCAAGAACTAAAAAGCGTCGCATAAGAGATTTTACTCGTGCAACCACTTCGTGAATACTGAAAGGTTTCGTAATATAATCATCAGCCCCAATGCTTAAACCTAAAATTTTATCAACTTCGTGATCTTTAGCAGTTAGCATTAATATCGGTATGTTAGTTGTATCCCTAAGTTTTCTACATGCTTCAATCCCATCTACTTTTGGCATCATAAGATCTAATATAACGAGGTTATAGTCGTTTTGATTAAATAAATGCAATGCTTCTTCGCCGTTAATTGCAGTATCTACCATATATAATTCTCGCTCTAAATATCTTTTTAATAAGTCTCGAATTTCTTTATCGTCATCTGCTATAAGAATACGTATATCTTTCATATCGTCACCTGCTTCTAATAGAATGTTATTAATAGTACAATTTGATAAACAAAGGGGAATAGGGAGTGGTAATAAAAAATAAAGCAACTTTCTAATTATATACTATTAATTGTTAAAATAAGGTTGCTAGTTTAGCTGGAAAGAGTCAATCGTATAAGTTCGATAAGATGGGGGAAGCGAGTCCTTTGTAATAGAGAAGTATCTAAATTGAATAGTATTTAGAAGAATAGATTAGTAAAGAAAAGTAGACGATGGTTTCTATTTTAATGAAATCTTTATAGGTCCTTACCTGGAGATAAAAGAGTACGAAGATATTAAATTAAATATCTTTATAAAAAGGTGTTGACGATTGTACTTTGGAGGTGTAATATAGAACAAGTCGCCGGTAGCAACAACGCAGAAAGCGGCAAACGAAATAAAAACAAAATGAAAAACTTAGTTGACATTGAAATATGAAAATGTTAACATAAGGGAGTCGCAAATGAGCGACAAAGAAGTTCTTTGAAAACTGAACGAAACAAACAACGTGAAACGTCAATTTTTATTTTT
>NZ_JAKUFP010000072.1:0-6218 GCF_022663495.1 Bacillus cereus group sp. BfR-BA-01383 | reverse complement strand
TGCCCATCAGGTAGCATAGCGAAAAATTTGAAACCCGTCAGGGTTTATTTGATGTGCCTACTTTTATAACATCTATAAAAGATAATAAAAACTACGTGGAAAGACCGCATTTTGTATAAAAATATACGTTAAGTTGATGGATGTGTGGCGGTACCCCATAAAGGAGATGCTATTTTACGGTTACTTATGGAAATGAAACTGGAGCTAAAAGAAGTAAAAGAACAAGTGCATACATCGTTAAAAAATATGGAAAAGCAAAATAAAAAAAGAGAAATTCCTTCAACTGTTTCTAAGAAAAAACAGGATTGGAAATATCCTTCTAAAATGAAATAAGAAAAAGACCACGGATTTCCGTAAGTGGTCTTTTTTTCGTAAGAGATCCAAACTAAATGGAACAAAAAAAGAACCCTTAGAGGTATCTCCGCATCGCCAGCAAGTTAAGAAATACATTCTTCCCGGCGTATCGCCAGCGTTTTGGAAAAACCCCACACTAAACAAAAAATATAATAAGCCGCCCATATGGACAGCTCATTTACATAATTCTCGAAAGCGGAAGTTGCATAGGATTTATGTTGTCCCGTTTATGACAAGGTCTGCTTTTTCATCAGGTCTATGTTTTCTTACATAAATATCCTCTGAAATCATCCAATTATGTTCCCATATATCACGAGCTGCTTCTCCATCTCTTTCAACACCTCTCGCAAGTCGAATTTCGCGAGGACAATCCACCCAAATTTTGAAATCATATGTATGTTCAAGTTCTTTACGAAGGGCGTAAACACCCTCAATTATAACAATCCCACCAGTAGGAACTAAGTGCCATTCTGCCAATTTATCTATATTCCAATCGTAACGTTGATAATAACCATCTTGGTTTTGACTAAGAGGGTGAATGACTTGTTTTAATAAGCGATTCCAATCAAAATCAGCCCCGATGGGTTTAGAATCAGGACTTCCTTTTAAGATTTGGGAAGAAGGAAAATAAAAATCATCCATATGAACAATTGTTACAGTGGGTTTTATGGTCTGTAATGTATTAGCAAATGTACTCTTTCCTGAACCTCCGCATCCATCAATTCCAACAAGTATCGTCTCTTGCTTTTTAGGCAACTTTTCAAGTGTGTCCAATAGGTCACTAAAGGTGCACACCTGATTATTATTTGAAGAAAAATTCATATCTCTCCTCCTATTGTTTATTACAGCAAACCTCTCTTGTTTTTGAAAGGAGTTATTTGGTTCGTTTGAAGATAATCTCCAAAGAACTCGTGTATCCTGCCATTGTTAGAGTAAGGACTTGAACAAATTCCCAACCATCTTCAGCATGTTCGGTAATAATACGTTTATAATCTTCTTTAGGTTGCCCTTTCCATCCATCAATTTCGACTTTCACGAATTTGTAATCGTACATATTCTTTCCCCTTTTTCCTAATTGTACCATTTAGAAGAAGCGATGTATTGTCCCTTTTTGACTGTATACTCTATACATGTGAGGTTGACATAACGTAACATTATCAGTAGTAACCCAATCCCCGAAATCTATTCATACCAAGAGTTTTCTAGCTTTCCGGTCCCTTTCTGTATGAAAGATTTCATACATTCCTGTCACAACAGCATTTGGCAGTTCAAACCGTTCTCGTAGCCTGCATGAAATCCTACATATTCTTAGCGTATAAAATCCGCGTTTTGCCGTCAGTACCCCATAAAGAAAAGACACTCTTATAAGAGTGCCTTTTCTGATAGTTTTTTAGCAGAAGCAAGAAGCTCCAACAATGATTAATAAAATAAATAATACAACTAATAAAGCAAAGCCACCGCCACAACTACTGCAACTACCACCAAAGCCCATTTTAATCTCTCCTTTGAGTAGGAGGGGGAAATTAAGGTCACTCATGTATTTTAATGGATTCACTTTACCTTATGTTTTTACGTATTAATTGAGCAGGTCCTTTTGAAAATAAAGAAAAGACACCCTAAGGTGCCTTCCTCCGACTTGAACCACTTTAATTTTAATAATATGTATTGGACTCCCATTCAACTATTATTTTATTGTATCTTTCTCGTTCTTGGCATTGTTGTTCTTCTGCTTTCTTCGTTTCTTTTTTTGTTTTGACTTCTGTTTCTTCTGTACCGCAAGCGACTAACCCTAAAGTTAGCACCCCGGCAATAAGTAGGTTAATTTTCTTCATTATTGATCGGCCTCTTCACATTTGTTTTGTTGTAATAACGATGAATCGACGTTCACGACTCAACCTTCGTTTGTAATTTGTTCGTTAGAAAATGAACAATTGATCGTATTAGAAAAGGTTTAAAAATAAAACTTTTCTTTTCATTTAATAAATTTACCTTTAAAGACTATATAAATACCTTTGACCATATTTGTAATTCTTTGTAAAATGATATATGGAAAGATTATGAATATACAGGTAATCTATGGATAGTAGTTTCTAAGAAATTATTCGGGGAAAATTTCTTAGTTAAGTATATTAACTTGTTTGCACTAAATTTTATAAATAAAGGGGTATTAGGAATCATGAAAGCAAAGAAATTAGTAAGTTTAGCGTTACCAGTTATGTTATTGAGTGGTTGTATTACAATTGAAACTGATGATAAGAAAGCTGAACCAAAGAAAGAAGAAACGCAAAAGATAGAAAAAGAGAGTAAGACTTCTGAAAAAGAGAGTAAGTCAACTGATAGCAAGAAAGAGGATAGCTTATCTGTAGCAAAAGGTGAAGATAAGGAGACAAGTAAGTCAAGTACTTCTAACTCTACTAGTTCTTCCAACTCTTCTAGTAAGGTAACTGGTTCAGAAGTTGACAAATACAAGCAAGATATTTTAGACAATGCAAATAAAATAGACGAAACACTACGATTGATTGAAGACTCAGCAAAATCAGACATTAAATCAGTAAGCTTAAAGAAGAGTGAAATACAACTTGTAACAGGTGGATCACAAGCATATGTAAGAAAAATAAAGTATCTTGAACCACCAACTGAACTGAAAACAGAGCATGACAAGATAAAAGAATCAATGGACTTATACTATGATGCATTCCAACTCCTTTCAGATGCAGTAGGTGAAGAGAGTGAAAGTAAACTGAAAGAATCAATTACAAAGTCACATCAAGGTGCAAAGTTATTCGAAGAAGCAACAAAGAGTATTGCAAGTAAAACAAACTAATAATTAAAACTCATTCAGAATAAGGGGTATGATGTATGAGAGCGAAGAAACTAGTAACATTAGCAGTACCGTTCATGTTGTTAGTAGGTTGTGGAACTGATAAAACAGAGGCAAAGCCGAAAGAGAAAGTAGAGTCTAAAGAAGAGACAAAGGAGAAGTTGTCAAAAGAGAAGTATCCACTACGTATGACAAAGTTATCTTCTGAGTTAGTGAATCAAATCACGGTTATAACTGAGATAGCAATGGATAAAGACAAAGATGAAAAGGTTTTAAAGAAAGAGATCATAAAAGAAGAGTCTGAGTTACAGAAAATCATTGCTAAGTTTAAACAGGTAGCACCACCAAAAGAGTTTGTAGACTCACATAAACAAATTCTAAAAGCTGTAGACTGTTATAGTAAAGCCTATGCATTGCAGGTTGAAGTTATAAACGGCAAAGGTAAAATTACAGAGGAAGACAGAAGCAAGTCTCAAAAGTCAATGGACTTAATTAAAGAAGGTAATGAGTATTGGCAAAAAGGATATGCACCACTACAAGACGCCCAATTAGACCAAGCAAACGAACTTGGTAAGAAAACAGGCGTACAATTTGATAAGCCTTCAACTTCTAGTTCTGACGATGACAGTGTACAAGTATCTCAAGACGGCAAGGAGTTACTAGGTGAGTGGGGTAATTACAAAGGTTCTGAGTTTCATAAGGGCTTAGACTTCCGTGAAGATAATTCATTTACCGCTTATGATGATACAGGTAAAACTTCTTATGAAGATAACCATATGACAGGAACATGGATTTTCGATGCAGACAAGAAACAAGTTACCTTGTTACCTACTGAGTTTGTAAAAGACGGTAAGAAGATAGATGCAAAGAATACAAATGCATTTGTAGAGTATAAACTTGAATTTTTAAGAGCAGGTTCTCTAAAAATGACAGACGGTAAAGGTAATACAATAGAAGCAGAGAGACGTAAATAACCATTCAATTAAAGGGGTAGGAGAAATGAAGAGTAAGAAACTAATAGGTGTTACTATTCCACTCCTATTATTGTTCGGTGGTTGTTCTCCTGACAAAGTAATCATCAAATCAGAAAGCAAACCACTACAAGAAAGTAAGGCGGATAAAGTGAAACCTGTAGATGTAGGTGATTATTCAATCGAAGAGTACATTAATTCTCTTTCAGACATAGCTTTAGAAATGGAAGATAAGGTAACGGAGATGGATAATCTACTTCAAGGAGAAGACCTTCCATTCCATAACAAGCATAAGTATATAAAACTAGCAGAAGAATCAATAGACTTATCAGTACAAGCTAGAGAGTTACAAGTACCAAAAGAATTCGAAGAGGTACATAAAGACGTTGATAAAGCTATGCAGATGTACAGTACTGGTTTCCAATATCAAATAGACTACATTAAAAAGCCAGACCCTAAAAATTCAAATAAGGCTTTAGAGATTATAACTGAAGCAGGTAACTTATGGGTAGAAACATCTGAAAGAATAGCTAAAGAATACAGTAAAGCAATATTACAATAAATTTACTTAAAGGGGTATATGTTATGAAACCGAATAAGGTATTATCCATAGCACTCCCTATCATACTCTTAACAGGGTGTGGTGGGGAAGACAAGATAAAAGAAAAAGCCGAAGCCAAGCAAGAAGAGAAACAAGAATCGAAGAAAGTAGCTAAAACTCATAAAGTACCTGCTGAGTTTTATAAACGAGATATCAATACTTATTGTAAGTATTTAGAAGATGACTTTAAAGCATACAACAATGAACTGAGTCATATCTCGGATAACACTACTACAAGGGAAGCGATTCTAGATAGAATTAAACGACTCGAAAGAACAATTGATATGTTTGATGAAGTTGACCCTCCTAAAGAGTATGCAGACGTCCATAAAGATGTAGAGAGTTCAATGGAACACTTCTCAAAGGCAATGAAACTATCGAAAGAAGTATTTTCTAGAAAAGAAATGCCTAAAGGGGGTAGAACTGATAAAGAATTACTAGAAGAGTCTGATAATGAAATCAAGAAAGGTGACGAGTACTGGTTTAAATTCATAAAAGAACTTGGTTTCACAGAAGGCTCTCCTAACAGAGCAATAACAGAAGCTCAATTAAACGAGTTGGATAATAAAGAAGGTACTAACCTTGAAGCAGTAGAAAAGAACGTAGTAGATGGAACAGAGTTAATTGCTAACTGGGGTTTTGAAACGAAAAACGGTTTCCAACCTTCTCTTATCTTAAAAGGTGGTAATCCAAAACAGTTTGAAGTTTACCTATATGGAGATTATCCAAAGAAAGGTAACCACATTGAAGGTACATGGACTTATGATGTTCCATCCAAAGAGTTACGATTACATATCGACAAACAATTTGTAAATGGTCAGGAAGCAGAAGTTATTCATAAAGACCTTAAGTACAAAGTACAAAACTATGATAAAAAGAATTTGCAATTATTTAACCAAGATTCTATGAAAATAACTCGATATACAAAGCAAATGTAATGATAAAAAGGAAAAGGATTAGGTATAGTCGCCTAATCTTTTCTTCTTCGTAACTATCCAGCCCATAGTTAAAAACGCAAGACAAATAGAGGTAATCACTGCGATCTATTCTGTTTTCCTCTGATTGGGGTACCGCCACATCGCTATCAAGCTAAGCTTATGTAAAGTCAATTTTAAGCGAGATTGTTTCTTTTTTCTAAAGGGAAAGTGTAGATGATTGAAAGATTTGCATACGAAATAAACCCTAACGGGTTTCACTTTTTTGAATTAAGCGGCTTGATTTTCAGACATTGTACAATTGTAAACGACACCTAATATATCAAAGACCGTTTTTTTCTCATATCGATGAGATTTTCGCCCGTCTTGCTGCAGGAGATTGAACAGGCGAAGTAACACCTTTGATAGCTCTTGGGTGTTTTTTTGTATAGTTTGGAATAAAAGCAGAAAATAGTCTTTAATCATATATATGGCTTTATACTCACTAAGCTCTCGTTTTTTCTTCATGAGGAGCAATTGGCGCATTTGAAACATGA
>NZ_JAKUFP010000071.1:0-6719 GCF_022663495.1 Bacillus cereus group sp. BfR-BA-01383 | reverse complement strand
ACTCTAATTTTCCCCATAGAAAAATCCCCTCCATAGTAAACAGGTTAATGTGCTTTCTTTTTCCTGTCTACTATAAGGGGATCATATCAGAAGGCTCTTATCTTACTTAACCTCATACCACCAACATCTACGATCAAGGTATCCTTTCATTCCATTAAGTTGCCCATCAGGTGTTTCATAGGGTGAGAAAGCTCCTGATTTGATGATGTTTGGTTTTGCTGATGGCGTTACAACTTTAATTTAGATGGACTGTTCTTTTCTTCACTAATGTTTTTAATATTTACTAAACCATTATCAAATGCATATTGGAGTAGCGCCACATCGCCATCAAGTTAAGAAAAGAAAATCCCCTAACACGAGAATTCCTCGTGTTGTTACTCCAAGAACGTAAGTTATTTGATCTTAAAAGAACAGCTTTTTCTAAATAAGGATTGCATTAGTTGCAAGTGGCCTTAGCGTTGTAAATCCACATTTTTATGACGCTATCCTATATAGAAATTCACCATTCTCCAGTCTAAAATGTTATGCAATAAAAAATGTCTCGAATTTGAGATGTTTTACTTGCTTTTTAATCACTTGAGATGTAAAGTGATAGTAACGAAAGTGATTGAGTCGTATGAAAAACATACATTCAGTTGCTTTCGATTAAAAAAACAAAGTAACTTATTCAGTAAAAACTAAGATGAATTTACAAAAACATAATGAGAATAAATTGAAAAGCTAAAAACCATATTACTTGTGGGAAATGTTATTTTTTAGTTATCACTTGACTAGTAAAATGAAACGGAGGAATAAACAATGTATGAAATTAAAGGGCATCATCACATTTCAATGGTTACGAAAAATGCAAATGAAAATAATCACTTTTATAAAAACGTGCTTGGTTTACGTCGCGTGAAAATGACAGTAAACCAAGATGATCCATCGATATATCACTTATTTTATGGAGATAAAACAGGAAGTCCAGGTACGGAGCTATCGTTTTTTTGAAATTCCTTTAGTAGGAAAAACATATCGCGGTACGAATGCAATTACTCGAATTGGATTACTCGTTCCGTCAGAGGATAGCTTGTATTACTGGAAAGTACGATTTGAGAAATTTGGTGTAAAACATAGTGAAATTACAACATATGCAAATCGTACTGCTTTGAAATTTGAGGATGCTGAAGGTCTTCGTCTTGTACTACTCGTTTCAAACGGAGAAAAAGTAGAGCATTGGGAAACTTGGGAGAAATCAGAAGTTCCTGCTGAACATCAAATTCAAGGAATGGGTTCTGTGGAAATGACAGTTCGTAGACTTGATAAAATGGCGAGTACACTTACAGAGATGTTTGGTTATACAGAGGTTAGCCGCAGCGAAGAGGAAGCAATTTTTCAGTCCATTAAAGGAGAAGCTTTTGGAGAAATCGTTGTGAAATATTTAGATGGTCCTACTGAAAAGCCGGGCCGCGGTAGCATTCACCATTTAGCGATTCGTGTGAAAAATGATGCAGAACTTTCTTATTGGGAAGAACAAGTGAAACAAAGAGGTTTCCATTCTTCAGGTATTATCGACCGTTTCTATTTTAAAAGCTTATATTTCCGTGAATCAAACGGAATTCTATTTGAAATTGCGACAGATGGACCGGGATTTACAGTTGATGGAGATGTGGAGCATTTAGGAGAAAAACTTGATTTACCACCGTTCTTAGAAGATCAGCGAGCAGAAATTGAAGCGAATTTAGCACCTATTGAAGAGAAGTAATAGAAGAGAAAATATAATTTTAAAAACCATTGGAGGAATATAAAATGAACCAATTAAAAGGAATTCACCATGTTACAGCAATTACAAGTAGTGCAGAAAAGAACTATGAATTTTTCACTCATGTTTTAGGAATGCGTTTAGTTAAAAAAACGGTAAACCAAGATGATATTCAAACGTATCATTTATTCTTTGCAGATGATAAAGGTAGTGCCGGAACGGATATGACATTCTTTGATTTCCCAGGCGTTCCGAAAGGAGTACACGGTACAAATGAAATTTCAAAGACTTCATTCCGCGTTCCAAGTGATGCGGCATTAGCATATTGGGTGAAACGTTTTGACCGTCTTGAAGTGGAACATACAGGAATTAAAGAGCAGTTTGGTAAGAAGACTCTTTCTTTCGTTGATTTTGATGATCAACACTATCAATTAATCTCAGATGAATTTGATAAAGGGATAGAATCAGGCACACCTTGGCAAAACGGGCCAGTTCCATTAGAATACGCAATTACTGGTTTAGGACCTGTATTTATTCGTATCGCGAACTTTAGTTTCTTCAAAGAAGTGTTAGAAAAAGTTCTATTATTTAAAGAGATTGCTCAAGAAGAAGAATTCTATTTATTTGAAGTGAACGAAGGCGGAAACGGTGCATCTGTCATTGTAGAACATAATACGGTTCTTCCTGAAGCGCAACAAGGTTTTGGTACAGTGCACCATGCCGCATTCCGCGTAGAAGATCGCGCTGTATTAGAAGAATGGATTGAGAGAATAGGTAGCGTTGGACTTCCTTCATCTGGATATGTAAACCGCCACTTCTTTGAGTCATTATACGCAAGAGTGGCGCCGCAAATTTTATTCGAGTTTGCGACAGATGGCCCTGGTTTTATGGGAGATGAGCCATATGAAACACTTGGAGAGAAGTTATCTTTACCTCCATTCCTAGAGCCAAAGCGTGAAGAAATTGAAAAATTAGTTCGCCCGATTGATACAGTGAGAAGTACGAAGGAATTCATTAAAGAGTAAAAATAGAGATAATAAGTAGAAGAGCAAGTAGTTTTAGCGGATCGCTGGAATTGCTTGCTTTTTTATTTGGTATATAAAGTGTTCTTATAAATGCTTGGTGTAATTAATTTGAAGTGATGTCCCTCTCATTTCTTCTTATCACTTTTCTTTAGATCGAATTTGTATTTAAATATATATTCATCTTTTTATTTCATAAATCCTTTTGGATCATTAATGGAATTTAGCTACCGATAAGTAAGGGTGTGTGAACTAACTCTGTATAGGCTATTCCCATTAATCATAGACATTTCTAAGGTGCTATTTATGTAAAGTAAAAGTATGATAAAGCGTTATTAGCAAAAATATATTAAATGATTCATCATACAATTCTATGGTATGAAAACGCGAATTTTATACACTTAGACATTTTCTAACAATGAAATCTCATCTTTGTTACTGTAAAAAACAACTAGCCCCCACAAGAGGTGTTAGTTAACGTAAAATTAGCTATCGTTAGTTAACCGAAAGCAAAAAAGATTAATGAAATACTAATCTTTTTTGCTTTATAGATTTGGAATTACTCCTACCTTGACCAGCCTCTCTCCCTCTTCTTGATGAATTGAAAAACATTCCATACAACAAATGTATTTACAGTTATATGGAATAATATGTATATTGGTATTCAGGAGACTATCAAAAGGGGGATGTGTATGCAAACTGTTATGCCGTCTTATTTGTTTTTATTTTTTGGCGCGCTCATTTTACTACGTAGGATTCGTTCGATGTATAAACCAGTCAAGGGAAGTGGGGTGCGAATATTCTTGCCACTTATTTACTTAACGCCGGGACTTTCATTTTTTCTCCAATTAGGGCACCCGACGTTTTTTGAATTATGCGTAAGTGTTGTTTTAGGGCTTGTCTTTTCGGTGATTATTATCATTTTCTCAGATTACGAAATTAGAGAGGATGGTAACATTTACGCAAAGAAAAGCTGGAAGTTTGTCGTGGCTTTTATTCTAATGCTCTTTTTACGTTATTTTATCCGACAAGACATTACGACAGTCGATTCAGGTACACTTAGTCTGTTACTTTTCACCTTTATCATTTGCTACATTGTTCCGTGGCGAATTGTTTGCTATATAAAATTCAAAAAAGTGCTCGAACAAAAGAAAGAAGCTTTCTATTAAAACGTAGAAGGTTTTTTCCATCATCTTTGTATAGTCCATTTACTTAGTAATAGTGGAAAAGAGCTTATTGGGATCTTCCCCCTAGTAAAATTTTGATTGATTATAATATACACACCTAGTTAACATAAGCCTTTATTATCCGGATTTAATGTATTTAGAAGACTATTAAAAGTCCTCCAGATTGTTTAGCTGGAGGACTTTCGTGTTCACATAATTTTCGTTCTCGGAAGTTCTACATTTTATGTTCGGGATGGAAATCTAATGAGTTAGTTCAGATTACGAAGGTCAGGCGTAGTGTTTTAATATAGAGTTGGAGTCGGAGGAGAACAATGGAAGGAAACAATATCGTTTATGGCAACCGAATAATGATTCCATCTTCCGCCGAAAAACCTATAGCCATAAATTCTTTCGTGCCCAACAGTCGTCAAAAAAAACCAGAAATTGTCTCCGTTTCTAAGCCGCAGATACGTAAATCGAAATAAACAATTTTGAAGACCCCAAGGACTCTGGGCATAGAGTGGCATTTGTCGTATATATACCATGATTCGAGGTTCACTCCTTATTGAAATTAGACTTATAACTAATTTTATGCTCAGGGTTAAAGCTTAGATTGGATGTATGCCTAGTAGCCTACTTAAATTCAATTTTGAATGTATATAGTATACATGTCAGGTTTACATAACGCATCATTATCAGCAGTTATCCAATCCCCGAAAGCCATTTATACCAAGATTTTTCCAGAATTCCGTTCCTTCCGCTGTATGCTGGATTTCATACATTACTGTCGCAACGGCATTTGACAGTTCAAAGTGTTCTTTTAGCTTGCATGAAATCCAGCGTATTCTTAGCAGATAAAATCCGCGTTTTGCCGTCAGTATCCCTTTATGTTTTTACGCATGAATTGAGAAGGTCCTTTTGAAGATAAAGAAAAGACACCCTAAGGTGCCTTCCTCCGACTTGAACCACTTTAATTTTAATAATATGTATTGGAATCCCATCCAAATAATATTTTACCATGTTAAATTGTTTTGTTCATTGAGAAATATGGTTCATATCTATATTTTATTGATACCTTTTTGTTATGTATTTGGCTATATTATCATAATCTCCATCGATAAATTTTCCATTAATACCTATGAAATCAAGTTCTTTTAGAATCTTTTCTTTATTTTTAATAACAATTATTTCATCTGGCCAAATTCTTTGACGAGCTAGTATTGATGTTTCAATTTTGCCATCAATATAATTTAAGTAATTTTGATATATAAACAATCCTTGTTGATTGCGTCCTCGTTCGAAACTTAAAATTGGTGCATATTTGAAAATTGGCATTATGGAGTTAAACCAAATGATATGAAAGCTAGTCTCTAAGATTTTTTTGAGGAATATTTGAAGAAGTGCTGTATATAAAAACACTCCGTTGCAAACATCGTCTACATCTTTTATTTGACTATATATTTTTTGTAGTTCTTCATTACATTTTATCAGTTTATCAATATAAAGCGTTGTTATAGTTCTATTACGGCCATCTTTAGGGGGGATATTTTTAGGAATATGTTGTTCATTTTCCTTGTGCCCAAAATAGTCATAGTGTTCTTTAGCTATATTCTCTAAGAATCGGTAGAATTTCTCTGGATATTTATCCTTAAATTCCAAGAAAATATTGTACATATCAATAAATATATTACGTCTATTTAGGGCAAATAATTTTAATACATTATCATCTTCATAATTAGCTAAAATGTCCGTGATATCAACGAACGAATCTTTAAACAAATATACAAAGCCCAGGTTTGTATTAAGATTTTCTATGTTTTTTTGTGGAACATCGATTTTTTGGCAAGCAAAATATAACGATACTAAGGGAGATGTAGTTATATCAATAAGATTAGTTGGAATCCCATGATGCTGTGAAAAGGCAGGTAAAATGCATCTTGCTTACTCTATCGCAGATCAGCTTGCAGGAGCAGGGAAGTCAGTTGTCTTCGTTACAGTTGGCGAATTGCTACGGAAGATTAAAAGTACATTCAATAAAGATTCATCCCTAACTGTGGATTCAATCATTCGAAGTTTAGTAAGAGCGGAAGTATTAATAGTCGACGATTTGGGAGCTGAATTAGGTGCGTTAGATGCAAATACAAAAGCGACGAACCTTACAGGAGAGCGTCTAGAAGGCGCATATGACGAACGAATTGTATCGCGTATCGTCAATAACTTTAAAGCGCTGGTTTTCAAAGATACAAAGGATTTCAGAAGAAAAGCACTACCATTCTAAGGGGGAATTAAGATGTGTGCATGTAACGGAACTGGAGTAATCAGAAACGATATGGGAATGGGTATGTATCAATTTGGCACATGCGTTTGCGAAGCAGGGAATCGCAGTCCTGAAGAGGTGGATAGAAAGCGCCATGCCGTTATGGCGGAACTAAGAAAAATTCATCAATTACAACTGGAGGGAAAATGGGATGCCAAGACTTGGAACGGATATGGACAAAGAGAATTACACAATGGCGTTGCAGCAGAGGAAGTACATGAAGAAATCGCGTCGTAACTTATATATCGCTTTAGAAGAGTTGGACCTGGTATTTGATGAAAGTGAAGTTATTCGATTAAAAGAAATGTGGAATGAAGATAAAAACATCATTGAAATTGCAGTAGATATGGGAAGACATCAGTTAGAAATCGCAGCTTTAATCATGGATCAAACGGATAAGAACAAGATTAAATCTCGCCCAATGGGGTTAGGGGCATGAAACAACTAACACTTAAGGATGTAGTAGGAAGTTT
>NZ_JAKUFP010000070.1:0-6856 GCF_022663495.1 Bacillus cereus group sp. BfR-BA-01383 | reverse complement strand
AATTCGTCTCTTAACCGTAGGAACTACGGGGATAGCCTAATGAATTAGAAACCGTTAGGTTTCTGTACTTAGGAATCTCCCACTTCAAACAGTCCGCGAGGATGTTAAGTGGTGAGTAGTTCAAACAAGCAAAAACTATGCCAATGTTATTTTAGTGAATAAAGAAACGTTCTTTATCCATACTGTAGTATAAAATATACACAACTAATTCAACAATGCATAAACAATTTGACAATGTACAAATTATTTGTCACAATCCCCTCCCCTTTGTCCTCGGCTACCTTTAAACTTCCTAACAGTAGATAGTTACCAGTTCCAACTGCTGATTTACAATAAAGTTTAATTTTTAAAAATTCTATTCCTATACAACCATTACTATCATCTTCCATGCAATGTCCGTAAAACTCTCAAACTGGAGATCGATAAATATCCATTCCCTCGCTCGAAAACGTTTAAACGCAAAAACATACTGTAGAGAAAAATTTCTCTACAGTATGAGAACAAATCATATATAAGCTAAAATACCATTTCTAATTTCATCATTAACTCTTATACATGAATGATTTATAAATTAGGTAATTAAAAACAATCCAGTAATTCCAACTTTTATTTAATTAACATACAAAAAGGATTGCTAATTACTTGCAGCCCTTTTTGTACGTTACTATTCACTTATATTTAGTACTCTATTTAAACCTAACTATTATTTTATGCGCCTAAACAAATTATCCGTTTAATTTCCTTTTGGTTTATAACCTTCAGCTTTTAACGTTTTATTTGTGCTACTTCGTTTTTTTGGAAAGAATCCAGTAATTAATAACGCTATTATCCATGCCATTATGAGCATTATATTTATTCTATTGCTTACACTTAAGCTTAAAGTACTCCACATGTAGGTGCGACAAAACAAGTACAGAGCAATACTAAAAAGTAGAAGCGTTCTAACTCCAACTCTGATGTAAGGCATTTTCTCGTGCATCAAAATGAAAGTTCTTTTCCCCTTGTTCAATCTAATTACAAATAGTAGCAAGTATATACCAAGTGTTCCCCCAATAACAACGGATATAATAATGTTGATTTTTCTTTGCTCTTCGAAGGAGAAGTAACTTTCAGGGAACTTCCCAGTCTCGTGTTTTATCCATTCATGGTAAATATCCTGTCTTAAGTCTTTACCATTTTCACCATTTGTGAGAATGACCAATCCATCCTTTGTATTCGGAATGTAGCCATAAAAGGAATGCCACCCTCGGTTATCGCCAGAATGATACATCATTTTCCACTGATTCGATAACTGACTCTCAAATATACCTAAACCAGTCTCGTCTAATACCGGCTTTTGCATTTCCTCCACACGTTCACTTTTGATGACACCATACCCCTTACCTTTATTAACATTGGTGTCCATGCTTGCAAGTATGAAAGTCATCATATCCATAGCATTTGTTTTGAGACCTGCAGCAGCCTGTTCTGTATATTGATAATTCGGAATTTCCTGTCCAAAGTATCCATACGCCTTCGAAAGACTAGAGTTCTCCGGGATTTGTCGGAATGAGCTAGATTTCATCCCTAATGGTTTCAAAATTTGTTCCTCCATATAACGGTCAAAGGGTATCCCAGTCACCTCTTCAATAACAAGCTGTAAAATCGTATAGCCAATCCCAGAGTATATCGCTTCTGAACCAGGCTTCTTAATTATTTCAACCGGATCATTATGCCACCCTTTCCCAGACAGTGACTCTTCAATAGAATCAAGCGGTTCCCCAGGTACCACTCCTAAATACCCTTTATGTGTGGGTAATCCTGCCGTATGGCTTAGTAATCTTCTTATCGTGACTTCATTATTATCGAACTTCGAATTTGGTAATTTCCATTTGTTTAAATACTTGTCAACCGGATCATCTAATGATAAAAGTCCTTCGTCTGCAAGATGTAAAACTCCCCAAGCAGTAAGACTTTTGGACACCGAACCCGCCTGAAATAAAGTATTATCATTCACTTCTTTTCTCTTCTTTTTATCTGCATAACCATAATTAAGTGTATAAGCAATACGCCCATTATGTACAACTCCTATTGCAACCCCCGGTACATCATAGTTTTCCAGCCATTTAGGTACTTGTTCATCCATCTTTTTCTTAAAGTTTTCTATGCTCCTATTAGCCAATATGTTCGATTCTGCCCTTGCCACTTTCGTAGAAGTCAATTCACCCATAATGAATATGAAAATAAATATGCATACAACATTTTTAAGAAAACTAGAAGTTCTTTTACTTTTCTTCATCCATCCTACTCCTTTTTTCAGAATTTTCTATCCGTTAATCAGGTTATCTTATTCAAACATCCAGTTCTATCGATTTATATTACATAACCTTACAAATTTGTAATAAACATCAACATCACTAATCACTTTCCATCATCAGTAGTGTAACAAGAAGCATAAGATGGCCGTTTTGGTCAACTTATGCTTCTAATATGCATACAACAAAAAAACAACTAGCCCCTCGTAAGAGGTACTAGTTGACGTGAAATTCGTTATCAGAAGTTATGCTTCCAATCTTTTTTCTAAAAAATGTTGGCGGAATCCTTTTGGGTGATCCTCAATGAGACCAAATTCTTTATAGCCATGTTTTTTGTAAAATTCAGGAGCTTGGAAGCTGAAAGTATCAAGTATAATAAGTCTACATTTCTTCTCTTTTGCAACCTCTTCCATTTTATGTAGTAACTTAGTTCCGTATCCTTTATGGCGCAATTGATTATCTACCCATAGATAATCAATATGCATGTGACGCCAAAAGATGGTTCCTGTTATACCACCTATTATGTTCCCTTCTTCGTCTCTTACCACAAGGCTTACATTCTCAGAAGGAGATTTTACTTCATCTGGTAGTTGTGAAGTATTATATTCTATAACCTTCTGTCTAATGTAATTACTATCTTCTTGGTTCCATTGTCGGATTATTTGCATGAAAATTCCCCACCCTTTCTGATTTTTACTTTAAACGTCATATCATGCTAAATTAACTTGGTTGTCTAATTATATAGATTCGCATAGAGAAGTCTTATTTCCTATGTATATCCTATACATGCTTGGTTAACATAACACATCATTATCAGAAGTTCTCCTCACCAATAATTCCCGACTTATCAACATTCTGTGAAACATCCTCTTCACCTACGTATGTAGTTTCTTATTCATCTCATTATATTAGTGGTTAAAAGCAAGCATTGTCTTTATTTCCTTTACTCCATATGTATAAAATTTCGCATAAACTAACGGCCAGCTTATGGGTTAATAATTAACTCACGGCCAATTTATGCTTCCAATTCCGTTGAATAATTAGATTATCACCTACAAAAATAAGTGTTTTCTGGCCAACTTATGCTTCCAACTGCGGCCAACTTATAGGTAAAATGACAAGTAGATAGTAGTACTTATTTTTGCGGAGCATTATGACCATTAAAAATAGAAGCCAGTCTCAATAAAGAGAACTGACTTCTATTTAGGTAACCATAATTATCATAGAACTTTTACTTTAACAGTTTGTCTTCCCCAATTCATGGCCTTACTTTTTGAACCTACTAAAACATCAATACGATTACCTTTAATGGCACTACCGGTATCACCAGCGATTGCTTCACCATAATTTTCTACCCATACTTTTGATCCTAACAGTTACGTGCTTTTTGGCTACGCCAAACCGAAATTCATCTCCCACCTATCGTTGGGCTACGCCCTGCGCACGCTTGAGGAAGGAGAATTCTTTCTGGTAATCCGTTAAATTCATTTTCTTTTGTTAGAATTTCGTAAATACGGTTTGTAAATCTTTTCACCAGAATCGTTTCCGTACTCTCTATTGATTCACTGCTTTTGCTACAAGGGCAGCATATGCTTCTGCACCTGCTTTCGTTAAATGTACGCCATCTGGTTCAAAGTATGCCTGATTTCCGGCACTTGCTGCATACCAATCGACTAACACCACATTTTTGTAAGCTGATGCTGCTTCTTTTAACTTCTCATTCACCAACGATTCCCACGGACGTGGTACTCTCGTATTAATTAATATAATTTTACGTTCATCCCCAATCACTTTTATTAATGATGCTAATTGCTCCTTAGTAAAGGCTCCATTTGTACCTAATCCAATAATGACATGATTTCCTAAATTCCCCTCATTCTTTAGCTGTTCCACAGTAGGGATTGCTTTGGACATTTGCCGCCCTATTTCCGCATCAATCCTAATATTAGGAAAAGCATCTTTTAAATACGGAGCAATATCAATCATGATTGAATCTCCTACAGCTGTAACTGTTAGAGGGTCTTTAGGCTGTGCGGGAATCACTTCTTTTTGTTCTTCTTTATTTTGAGGTGGTTCATTAGCTGGATTATCCCAAACTGCAACGGGATGTTTAGCCTGCTCTTCTTGCACCACTTCCACCTTATCTTTTGGAGGATTCTCCTTTGCTTTACTAGCTGTTGTTAATCCAAAAGTAGCTATTGAAGAAATAAATACTGCACATATTAAAGCTAACTTACCACTTACAGTTAAGTTTCTTATTTTCAAGTTCTTAATCCGAATATTCTTCAATGCGCCTTTTCGTATTGGATTTTCAATAAACTTCCACGAAATTTGTGCAATAACTATAATTAAGAGAAATTGAAGAATTGCTCTTGTAATCGAAAACTCTCCAGCATTTACTTTCGGAGTCGTCAATGTAATAATCGGATAATGCCAAAGATATATTCCATATGATCGCACGCCCATCCAACGCAGTGGTCTAAATCTCAAAAATAGTGCGATTCTGCTAGCCGGATGCGCAAGGTTAGCGACTAACAAGGCTGTAGCAATTGATAAAAGGACCATTCCCCCACGGTATAGAAACGGCTCATATTGATTCGTCTTCCAAAACATAATGAGAATGATACTAAGAGCAACTCCCCCAATAACATCAAGAATAAGACGTGCTTGCGGAATAATTTTATTCGCAAGTCTACTGCTTGGCCAAATTAAAGCAAGTGCCGCTCCAATTAATAAAGAAAAAGCCCGTGTATCAGTACCGTAATAAATTCTACTTGGGTCAGAGCCTGGTTCATATAGGATTGCCATTGCTAAAGCAGATGCAATTGCTCCTAGACAAATAAATAAGATCACGCTTGATTGTTTTTTTATGTAATAAAATCCTAAACTAATGACGAACGGCCAAACCACATAAAATTGTTCCTCAACAGCTAACGACCAAAAATGATTTAGCAGAGAAGGCTGACCAAAGCTATCAAAATAAGATAATTTATGATAAATATACCACCAGTTACTAACATAAAATAACGCCGCTAATGAATCTCCACGCATTTTTTCAAGTAAAGAGCTATGAAAAATCGTAATCCATGCCAACGTTATAACGAGCATAACAAACATTGCTGGAAGCAATCTCCTTGCCCTACTAAGCCAGAATTTCTTCAAATCAATTCTCTTATTTCTCTTCCACTCCATCGCTAGAATATCTGTAATTAAATAACCTGAGAGTACAAAAAATACAGTAACCCCTAAAAATCCTCCAGGCATCCAATTAAAATTAATATGATACAAAATAACACCTAGTATAGCTAGGCCCCTTAGGCCGTCTAATCCAACCATATAACGACTATTTTTTTTAAAAGGTTTAGTCACCTACAATCACCTCTATTTCTTGGAAATTAGGTAAATAATAGCGGTATAAAATGATATTAATTTCCTAAAATCGTATAAGCTAAACTATTACAAACATCATTTGGGAAGGCTCTCTTTTTTATAATTACATGCACAGTAACTAACACTTTATCACTTTATCACTTTATATGGTAGGTAAATTTTCTCAATTCACACTGAATAGTCCCTTATAAGCCCCTTACAAGTAATAAATTATTACAAAAACAAAAAAACGAGCTGAATTCCCCATAAATAACTGTAGAGATATAAAATTTTCGTTTTTGGGATATTTCAAAATTTTAGCTTGCTGGGCATGTAGCGGTACCCCCTAATGAATTTTTTACTTTCTTAGTGCCTCAGCAGGCTCAGTATTAATAAGCTGATAACTTGCTGTTATGCTGATCACGATAACAATAATCGCTGTTACTAAAATGGAAAGAAACATTTGAAGTATCGTGATAACTAAACCAAGATCAAAAGCAATACTGACAAAATATGTGCAACTAATTAGAACAGCATTAAAAACAGACGCCATTCTCGATAACAATACATTTTCACTGAGTATCATTCTTCGTATTGCGCCTTGTAGTATTCCAATTCTTCTTCCATACTATCGAACTTCGTACGAGGACGACCTTTTAAGAGGTTTTTTAAGCCGTTATTACCACCATTTTTTGCCCCCGCAAGTCTGAAATATCACCTGTTTTTTGATATTTCCGGACCCAATTCATTAACTGTGTTCTACTTCTAAGCTTATATTTCTTCGCTATAGCTGATTGGCTATCCTCACCATTTAAATAACTTTTTACAACTTGTATCTTTAATTTATCTGAATAAGTTTGAAATTTATCCCATTTTTTAACCATAATAAAATCCCCTCCAAGTAAAAGTGTAACATCCATGTGTATTCATGGTCTTTTTACACTGTCTACCTTAAGGGGATAATATCAGGTCCTGCTGTCCCATTAAAAAATGTTTTAGACTATAGAAAAAAGTATTAGACTGTTAAAAAATAGTTGTAGACTAAAAAGGTGTCTTCTATACGTGAAAACACCTTTTGTTAACATAGATTCCGTTATCAGAAGTTTATCGTTTTCTGACAGAAGACTCCTTCCTCAAAAATGTGAAGGTGTGAAACACCAATTTTAGGTGGGAGATGAATGTCAGTAGGCGTA
>NZ_JAKUFP010000069.1:0-6965 GCF_022663495.1 Bacillus cereus group sp. BfR-BA-01383 | reverse complement strand
CGTCCCTTCGGGGTTGCGAGAACACGATGAAGCACTAACTTGTGTAAATTTGATTGAATTGTATAGATTTAGTTAAGTTTATCGTATCGGATGGAAATGAATGTACCGCAGTCTGTTTGGGAAAGAATGAAGCAAAGTACGTTTGAATCATTTGAGCGTATTGTTGATAAAGCGATTCAAGAGCGCGTTGATTTCGTATTATTAGCCGGGGATTTGTATGATGCGGAGACGAGAAGTTTGAGGGCGCAAGTGTTTGTGCGTGAGCAAATGAAGAGACTTTCGCAGTACGATATCCCTGTTTTTATTATTCACGGTAACCACGATCATTTAGGGGGAAGCTGGGCTGCAATTGAGTTTCCGGGAAATGTTCATGTGTTTACGGAGCCTTATGTAGAAGAGAAATCATTTTATAAAAATGGTGAGCTGTTAGCTTCTATTTACGGGTTTAGTTATTTGCAGCAAGCGGTAACGGATAATATGACAGCACAGTATACGAAAATGAGTGATGCGCCTTTTCATATTGGCATGCTTCACGGAAGTGTTGAAGGGGATGCAGAGCATAATCGTTATGCACCGTTCCAAATTCGTGAGCTGAAAGAAAAGCAGTTTGATTATTGGGCTCTTGGCCATATACATAAACGTGAAATTTTATCAGAAGAGCCTTACATTATTTATCCAGGTAATATACAAGGGCGTCACCGGAAGGAAACAGGGGAAAAGGGTGCGTACATTATTGAACTCACGAAACAAGGATCGCATTGTTCATTTTTCCATACGGCGGATGTTGTATGGGATGAGATAGAAGTTACTATTGATGGACTTGAAACTGTTGATGAACTTATGACGGCAGCATCAACTGCGATGAATGAATGCAGAAGAGAAGAGGAAGGGACACTTTTAACTGTCGTATTTACAGGACAGGGGACACTTTCTCCTTATTTGCGTGATGAAAAGCGTGTGGAAGAGATTTTTCATATTTTAGCAGCTGGCGAAGAGCGAAAAGATTTCGTATATACGATGAAGTGGAAAAATGAGACGGTTTCTTTTGCGGAAATCGAGCGTTTGAAAGAAGAAAATCATTTCGTCGGTAGTGTGCTGAAGGAGTTAGAAGCTTTTACAAATATGGACGGAGTGTTGCGCACGATTTGGACATCTCCTGTAGCGCGTAATAGTATTGAATCTTTTACGGAAGAAGAGAAGAAAGAGATTCAAAAGGAAGCGGAAAATATTATTTTAGAGCAATTATTCCAGCAAGAGAGGGATAAGAAATGAGAATTGAAAAACTCCATATTTATGGGTACGGAAAATTAGAAAATGTGGAAATGGATCTTTCATTGCTGACTGTGTTGTACGGTGAAAATGAAGCAGGGAAATCGACAATTCGCTCGTTTATGAAAAGTATTTTGTTCGGTTTTCCGACGAGAGGACAGCGCCGTTATGAGCCGAAAGAAGGCGGGAAGTATGGCGGTGCGATGACGGTGCAAACAGAGAAGTATGGCCGTTTGAAAATTGAACGATTGCCAAAGACGGCAGCTGGTGAGGTGACCGTTTATTTTGAAGACGGGAAAACTGGCGGCGAAGATATTTTACACGATATATTAAGCGGAATGAATGAAAGTTTATTTGAATCGGTCTTTTCATTTGATATGCATGGCCTTCAAAACATTCATCAGCTAGGCGAAGCGGATATCGGTAATTATTTATTTTCTGCAAGTGCAGTCGGTAGTGATGCGTTATTGCAGTTAGATAAGAAGCTCGAAAAAGAAATGAATCAGCGTTTTAAGCCGAGTGGTCGTAATCCTGAAATTAATGTGTCACTGCAAGAGATGAAGAAGCTTGAGGAGAAAATGAAAGAGTGGCAAGGGAAAATTGGCACGTATGAAAAACAGGTCGAGCAGTTAAAAGAAAGTGAAGAGAAACTTGCTTTTGTTCGTGCGGGAAAAGAGAGCGCGGAAAAACGAAAGCAAGATTATGAAATATTAGCAGCGCTTGAGCCTCTCGTTATTGAAAAGCGTGCGCACGAGAAAGTGTTAGAAAACGAGAACGGGCAGTTTCCTGTAAACGGAATGGCGCGTTATGAGGCGGTAAAGGCAAAGATTGAACCGCTACAAGTACAAGTAGATTCACTTCAAAAAAAGATAGAAACAGTGCAATCAGAAATTGATGCCATAGAAATAGATGAAGCATTTTTACAAAAAGAAAGTTACGTAGAAGAACTTCGTATGCAACATTTGTCTTACGAAAACGCACGCCAAGAAATGCGCGATATGACGGGAAGTATTGCAAATATAAAAGAAGAAATCGCAGAGATAGAGCAACAAATTGGCGCTACTTTTGAAAAAGAAACGGTTCTTTCGTTTGATATGAGTTTAGCAACGAAAGAGTTAATTACGCAAACAGTGCAAAGGGCACGCGAATTAGAAACGCAAAAAGCACAGCTCGATGATCGTTTTAAAGTAGCGCAAGAGCAATTAGAAGAGCAAGAAGAAAATATAAGACAAATAAGCCAGCAAATGTTAGCTGATGAAAAACGAAATACGTTACTTGAGAAAGAAAAATCATTTCAAGATGCGGCGTTTATCGGTATGGGCGCAGAGAGAATGAAGCGCAAGTATGAGGAAAAAGCAGGAGCGGCTATGCAAAAGAAAAAGCAGTGGCAAAGAGTGTGTCTTCTGTTACTTCTTATTAACACAGGCGTTTTATTCACGAGTTTATTTATAGATAACCGCGCACTCTTATTTATGAGTGTCATTGTTTTTGTAGGGATTGTCCTTGCTCTTGTTTTATATAAAGATCCATCAAGTGGATTACAAGAAGAGCTTCTTACGCTTCAGCAAAGCGCTGGCGGGAGACAAAGTGAAGAAGCGATGTTGGTTCGCCATCAATTAGAAAAAGATGAAGAGATTCGTAAGCTATTTGAACGCGAGTCATATAAGTTGCAGCAAATGGAACGAGCTTATGATAAAGTCGTTTCATCGTATGAGGAATGGGAGAGAGAAACGTTCCGCGCCAGTGAACAAGTAGATGCGTATAAAACGCGCTATATGTTCCCTGAATTTTATACGTATGCGCACATATTGCCAGCGTTTGAGCGTATTGAAAAAATGCAGCAATTATATCGTGAGTTAGAGAAGCAAATTGAGCGAAAATCCTCATTATATGAAATGATTTCGCACTTTGAACATAAACTAGAAACTGTTATCGGTAGCACGGAGTATAGTAAGCTCTATGAGGCGCAAAGTCGTATGCAACATGAGAAAGAGAAGCGCCAAACTTGTAAGCAGCTGAAAGAGAAGCTGGCAGAATGGCAAGAAGAATATGAATTCGTGCAAGGGCAATTAAAACAACTGTTGGTAGAACGAAACGGTTTATGGCATATTGCAGAAGCTACAGATGAAGAGATGTTTTTGGAAGCAGGTAAACTGGCAGAAAAACGTGAAGATGCTGATAAGCAAGTGGGGCGTTTATTACCGCAAATTGATCTGTTAGAACAGCGCTTAACGAGTTTATCATTAGCTGAGCATTATGAGGCTGACGGTTATGATGAAAAATTAAAGCAAGAAATTACAGCTGCGCAAAACTGTCTCGCGCAAGAGAAAGAGCTGACAGAGCGTATTGCGAAACATCGTATGGAAATTGTGAACTTAGAAGAAGGTAGTACGTACGGTGATTTACTGCACGAATGGGAAATGAAAAAAGCGCAAGTGCGTGAACAAGTGAAGAAGTGGGCTGCGTATGCGGCGGCAAAGACAGTGTTAACGCAAACGAAGCAATATTATCATGAGGTACATCTTCCTCGTATTTTACAAAAATCCGAAGAGTATTTCGTGTATTTAACGGGCGGGAGATATAGTAAAATATTCTCACCGTCAGAGGCAGAACCTTTCATTGTCGAACGTAACGATGGTATGCGTTTTTACAGTCATGAACTGAGTCAAGCGACAGCGGAGCAGTTATATTTATCGTTACGATTTGCATTAGCGAAAACATTTGAACATGATTATCCATTTATTATTGATGATAGTTTCGTGCACTTTGATGCGGTAAGGACGAATCGAACGATTGAACTTATAAAGGAAATTGCGAAAGATAGACAAGTAATCTTCTTTACATGTCATGCTCATTTACTATCGTTCTTTACGGAAAAACAGATTATAAAATTAACGCATAAGCGTAAAGAAAATGAGTTGTAATATGCTATACTAAAAGTAACTGATTTGGTGGAGGAATTCGAATGAAAAAGAAAATTGCAGAATATGAAGTTGGTGAACAAGTCGATGTTTTCTTGTTAATTAAAACAGCGACAAAAGGTCTCGCAAGCAATGGGAAGCCGTTTTTAACAGTAATTTTACAAGACCCAAGTGGAGATATTGAAGCGAAGCTATGGGATGTATCACCAGAAGTTGAGAAACAATACGTAGCGGAAACAATCGTTAAAGTAGCTGGAGATATTCTAAATTACAAAGGCCGTATTCAATTACGCGTGAAACAAATTCGTGTTGCGAATGAAAATGAAGTAACAGACATCTCGGACTTCGTAGAAAAAGCACCAGTGAAAAAAGAAGATATGGTTGAAAAAATTACGCAATACATATTTGAAATGAGAAACCCGAACATCCAGCGTCTAACAAGACATTTATTAAATAAGCATCAAAATGAGTTTTTAGAATATCCAGCAGCGACGAAGAATCATCACGAGTTCGTATCTGGACTAGCTTATCACGTAGTGTCGATGCTAGATTTAGCGAAAGCTATTGCTACGCTATACCCATCGTTAGATAAAGATTTACTATATGCAGGCGTTATTTTACACGACCTTGGTAAAGTATTCGAACTATCTGGCCCAATTTCTACAACGTATACGTTAGAAGGAAATTTACTAGGCCACATTTCTATCATGGTGAACGAAATTGGTAAAGCAGCAGACGAACTACAAATCGATGCAGAAGAAGTATTAATTCTTCAACACATCGTTCTTTCCCACCACGGAAAAGCAGAGTGGGGTAGCCCAAAACCACCATTAGTAAAAGAAGCAGAAATTCTGCATTACATCGACAACTTAGATGCAAAAATGAACATGATGGACCGCGCATTAGGACGCACAAAACCAGGCGAATACACAGAACGTGTCTTTGCGCTTGATAATCGTTCGTTCTATAAACCGTCGTTCCATAATTAATAGTGTGAATCGAATGGCCTCATTAAGTGTTAAACGCTTAGTGGGGCTGTTTTTGTATTAAAAATTAAATAAAATAGTTAAGAAGTACGCATGGGTTTAACGAAGAACTAGTAAAATATATCTCGCCACTAAAATGGGAAGAGGTCCTCATTTTCATATTGCAACAGATAGAAAAGGGAATCCGATGGATAAAGGAAGATATGATCAGCTTGACGGACATTATCCAGAAGATTTTGTGGGGTATAAAAAACAGGAAAAAAAATAAAAAACTAAAGGTGTGAAAAAGTTTGAGTAATTTAAATAAAAGTCGCATGGAGATTCTTAAAAGAAAAGCTCGAAGAAAAGAACTTATAAATGAACTATCTAGTCTTGTTACTGTTTCTGAAGAATCATTTATGGATGCCGAAACAAATGATTTATTTTGTAAAAGATTATTTAGTAAGCTAGAAAAAGTTTCAGACAAAAAGAAAATTGGTGATACCAATTATAAAGAAAATAGAAAACTCTCAATAGAGCTATTAAGTGAACTCATTAATACCATTAATTTCCCAGTTAACCAAGGGAGATTATTTCTCTTTACAGAATATGACCTTGAAGCAGTTAAACTGAATATCGATGAAATATTTGATAATTTAGAAGATTTATCGATCAAATCAGGTTTTTTAATTGGCAGTGGAGATTTTGTATTAGTTGGGGATGATTTAGAATTCGGTGTATGTATTGAAAGAACGGAATATTATTACGAATTCAGTATGTAGGGATTAACGAAAATCTAAAGTATGAAAATAAACAAAACAACCTTTTTGATAGGTGGTTTTGTTTACTATTTCACATATAAATTGGCTTCATTTGCTGTTAGACAAGTTTTATTTTATATGTTTACATTTTTTATCTCATAATTTCAATTAGGAAAGGGAGGAAAAAACATGAAATATATGGCGTATGTAGAAAAAACCAATAAGCTAATCGAAGAGGAAGTTACAATAAATATTAACGGTGTAGTATTTACGGGTTTCTCCACTGTTTGTCCATATATAATTGAAGAAGGGAAAAGTTATCCTGTTACTCTCGATATTACGATTTTTGATGATATTGAAATAAATGAAGGCATAGATGGGGTTAAAAGTTTAAAAAGAATTGATGATGCTTTCAAATATCATATTAGTGGGATATTAAATCATGAATTTATTGATGCAGGGATTATTATTAAAGACGAAGATGAAAACTTCCGAGAACACAACGAATACTTTAATAAGTATGTTGAAATTGAGGTTGATAGAATCAACATTGAATTTTTAAAAGAAGACTAGTCATCTTCAACGATTTTAAACTAGAAATCAGGAAATTATTTTTCTCAGACAACTCCAAACATGAAATTCAATATAAATAAAGGGGGCCTTATTTATGGCAATATGTTTATTAATGACTAAAGAATTTGAGGATGAAGAGATAGTTGTCTATCAATACTATCCTTCTGAATCACCCGCTAAAATAGGTAAGATGCACTATAATAAAAAGGAACGAATGTTTTATGAGATAGAGCAAGCTCCAGTGGATTCATTAAATATGAGAGAACATTATTTTAACTGTGCGTGTACTAGGATTGTGCGATGTCTTAGAAAGAACGAGGAAATTCCAGATAGCATGGCATATCAAGCGTAATTAAACGAACATAAAAAAAGCCGTCCAACAGGAATGCAGTGACCCCTGTCAAGTAGACAGTATTTAAAAAGCGCAACTAAGCAACCTGAGTTCTATATTTATATGGACTCAGGTTATTTAATTT
>NZ_JAKUFP010000068.1:0-7088 GCF_022663495.1 Bacillus cereus group sp. BfR-BA-01383 | reverse complement strand
TGTGGAGATAGCCTAATAAATTAGAGTTCGATAGAACTCTTTACTTAGGAATCCCCCTCTTCTAAACGAAGTGAAAGTGGGGGTAGTTCAACTACGGGACAAAAAAGATATATTAAATAAAATGATCAAACTTTTTTTAAAAAATGAATGTGGGTAAAATGCCAAAGAGCTAAATTTTGATCAGACTTTTTTCAAAATTTAGCTCTTGTTTTTTGCTGAAAAAACAATACGTCACACAAGTTTTTGATCAAACTTTTTTTAACACCTACACCTTGTTCCATGCCGCCTGGCGAATTCAAACGGCAAGCCGCTATTCGCCCTAGATCTATCACCCCTGCCACAGCACAGGCTTTGTCACCATGAACCATAACATCGCCATTAAAAGAACAATGTAAATCCAAACAGAACGCTGCAACAATTGAATCAAGGCGTTCTTGTCTTGGCCCGTTTCGCTGAATTTCCGAATGGTCGGAGAAAAGGCGCGGGCCAGGAAAAATATTGAACTCGCCATGAGAATAAGGGTCATCACAATCCAAGGGGTCTTCCAAGTCCAAGGGCCCGCCAGTACAAGCAGAACCCCGGATGCAACCAGCACATGCCCGGCATGCTTGGCCAGCCTGACCGAAAATCGGAATACATCCAGGTAAGCCTGCTGTGTTCGGGCCTCTGTAGCCCGCATTTTTTTGATGAGCGGAAGCAATACAAAAAACGGGCCGATGGATAAGATTACACTAAAAATATGTATATACAGAAGCAGTCGATATAACATGTCCATCCTTATATCACATTAACCTTCGATGAGACGGAACTCATGAACCCAAACTCTCATATTTGGCAGCCACGGCATGCCAGGGTGAAGAGACAGGATAGATTGCTTATATTCCTCTACATTCGCATAGCCTTCTTGACGGGCATGCTCATCAGTCAATTCGCCAAGTGACTGCGAATAGACCTTCTCCACAACATACCGGTGACCTTGAAGCTCCATCACTTCCCCGACATCCGCATATCTCCCGTTGCGGCGAGTAGCCGTTTTCTGTCCTGCAAGCACTTTTTCAATGTCCTCCTGAATCGTGATGAGACGTTCAATCGTACATGTTTTTGGCGGTAAAGCGTTCGTTTCATTTTGGTTTGTCATCTGGGTCACTCTCCTTTTTTCATTTAAGCATAAGCCCACTTTATCATATAAAAAAATTATTCTATATAGCAAGTTTCTACTTAATAGGGATAACAAACTTTTGATGTTATCCCCTTAGGGTAGACAGTGTAAAAAGACCATGAATACACATGGATGTTACACTTTTACTTGGAGGGGATTTTATTATGGTTAAAAAAGGGGATAAATTTCAAACTTATTCAGATAAATTAAAGATACAAGTTGTAAAAAGTTATTTAAATGGTGAGGGTAGCCAATCAGCTATAGCGAAAAAATATGAGCTTAGAAGTAGAACACAGTTAATGAATTGGGTCCGGAAATATCAAAAAACAGGTGATATTTCAGACTTGCGGGGGCAAAATGGTGGTAATAACGGCTTGAAAACCTCTTAAAAGGTCGTCCTCGTAAGAAGTTCGATAGTATGGAAGAAGAATTGGAATACTACAAGGCGCAAGTGGCTTACTTAAAAAAGCAGTATCCAAATCTATAGGAGGTGTTCTTGCTCAAACGGCTAAGTACGAGATTATTGAAGAACTACGTTCTCGGTACAAAGTAACCTGGCTGGTCGTCATTGCACAGTTAAATCGCTCTAGCTACTATAAGTGGCGTTCAACATGTAGTCATAGGAAATTACGCCTTTCAAAGGATAATACATTGCATGAACAGATTCAAGCAATTCACATAAAACGCAAGGAATATGGTTATCCTCGCATGACAATCGCCTTACGAGAGGCTGGATTTTTCGTGAACCACAAAAAAAGTATATAGACTTATGCGAGAGCTTCACATTCAATCGATTATCCGTAAAAAGCGACGCTTTTTCAAAGGAAAATCCTCGAAGATTTTCCCAAATGTAGTAGAACGACAATTCCAAAACCGCAAACAAAATGAGGTACTTGTCACAGATATCACTTATTTGCCATTCAAAGATAAATTTCTCTATTTATCGGTCGTTCAAGACCTTTACAATAATGAAATCGTTGCTTGGAAACTCTCACATCGCAATGATTTACAACTTGTTCTAAAAACATTAGATTTAGCAACACAAAAAAGAGATGTGTATGGAACCATCATCCACTCAGATCAAGGATTCCAATATACATCTCCTGCTTATTATCGTATGCTTCAACAGCTAGGCGCCATCGGCAGCCATTCCCGCAAAGGAAACTGCCATGACAATGCTTGCATTGAATCATTCTTCTCTCATTTTAAATCTGAAATTATGGCTAGAGCATATTACACCTTCTCGGATCAAGTAAAATAAAAAAGTACGCCATCTTTTCTCAATGGAGCACTTTTTTATACAAATCATTTAGAAGAATGTATTTATTCCATGCCGTGTATGTAGAAGCCCTGAGTGAATCAGAGTAAGGATGGTGTTTCATTTTTTCTTGTATTATGATTAAATTATTGTAAAATTAGTATTTTGCAGACTACTAAAAATAGTATAATGAATATAATCATATTTTAGAAAGAAGGTATTCCCTTGAAGAAGATTCACGTTATTCATGAAAACACAGAGTGGACAAGACATCTAACGAGAAGATTAGAAGAACTCAATCTTCCTTATGAAGAATGGCATTTGGACAAAGGGAATGTTGATCTTTCGTCTGTTCCGCCGCAGGGCGTATTTTATAACCGTATGAGCGCTTCTTCTCACACAAGAAATCACCGTTTTGCACCAGAGTTTACGGGTGCTGTCCTTGCTTGGTTAGAGAGGCATAACCGAAAAGTGTTCAACGGAAGCAGAGCATTGCAGCTTGAAGTAAGTAAAGTCGCGCAATATATGGCACTGAATGCAGAAGGAATCCGGACACCTAAGACAATTGCAGCTGTTGGTAAGGATCATATTATAGAAGCGGCAACGCAATTTGAAGGACGTCTATTCATTACGAAGCATAACCGTGCTGGAAAAGGACTAGGTGTTCAACTGTTTCAGTCTGTTGCTTCTTTACAAGAATACGTAGAAAGTGCAGCATTTGAAGAGCCAGTAGATGGTATTACATTAATTCAAGAATACATTCAATCTCCTGAGCCCTACATTACACGTTGTGAGTTTGTAGGCGGGAAATTTGTATATGCAGTTCAAGTCGATACGTCCAAAGGCTTTGAATTGTGCCCAGCTGATGCTTGTCAAATTGGCGATTTGTTCTGTCCTGTTGGAGAGAAAGCCCCGGAAAAACCGAAGTTTCAAATTATTGAGGGCTTTGATGACCCAATTATTCAAAAATATGAGGCTGTTTTGGCTGCAAATGATATTGCCATCGCGGGCATTGAGTTTATTCGAAATGCCGATGGTGAAATTTTCACCTATGACATTAATACAAACACAAACTACAATGCTGACGCTGAAGCAGTTGTTGGAAAATACGGTATGCTAGAGATTGCGAAGTTTCTTGGTAGTGAATTAGAGAAAATATAATAGATAGGGAGAAAGCTGCTGATGAAGCAGCTTTTTTTTGTAAGTTCAATTTGAGCGCAAATTGTTAATTTTGTATTTAAAACTACATATAGGAAGCACCATACATGCCCATCAACTTAAGATATGGATATGAAATAAAATCACGATGTTTACAAGAAAGATGCGATGCTATATTTTTTCAATTAAAGAATTCTAAATGTGTTTTGATCAAACCTTTTTATAAAAATTGAACATCCAGTCACAAAGAAAGACTCTATTTTGATCAAATTTTTTTCAAAATGGAGTCTTTTTGTGTAACATAGAATGTGGATTTGTAAGAGATTTTTAATCAAACTTTATAAACAGTATGTTTTTTATCTTAAATCAATTATATCCATAAATTTAAGAAAAATTCTGTTATAAGATGCATCAGTACAAGTTATTAAATTTTTTATCGGATTTATGTCAGTTATAGTCATATATCTAGTAAGCAAATGACCATCTCTATAATAAGTAATCAATTTCTTCTCTTCAGAAAGATATGAACATAATAACATGTTTTCAATACGTTCTTGTTCGTCTTGGGTTAATGTAGGGCGCTCCACTTTTGTCTGCTTTTTAACAATCTTACCAATACCGATGAATTTCTTCGGTATCGAAGCGAATGGAGTCCGCTTAACCATTCCTATTCTTTTTGGCATATTTGTATAGTTCATGCTGTATATCCCCCTAATTGCTATTAATAACCGTATCATTATATCAAACTTTAGTTATATTAGGATTAATTATGTGATTATAAAATAAATATTTAGAGGTTTTTGGCTCCTTATAAAATCAAATCAATTTAACTAAGCATGATTTATATATATAATAGGAGAAATTACTGTGGAGTCCCTTTGTAGGTAAGTGTGTTGTTGCTGGTTCTGTTGATGCAGGATTAGGATTTATAATTGATGTGGAGATAAGTGTAAATGGTTCATATCAATATAGTACATAATAGTCATTGGCAAGTGTTCTATATTTCGGCTAGTAATACGTTTGTGAATGTGTGTTAATTTAACGAAAAAGGTCGCCTATTACGGGCAGTCTTTTTCGTGCTGTATGTAACATTATTTACTTGTTATTTTTTTCGGTTGTCAATTTCGTGTGCTCATTTAACCAAATATCTATTAGATTTCGTAATGTAATAGTTTCTATTTCAAGAGGGATTTCATCTTTATCATACTTATTAAATATAAAAGTTTTATCTTTTCGAACATTTGCTCCAAAAATATTCGCACTTATTTTTTCATGATCACTTTTTTCGTTTAAAACTTTATCTACAGTTTCTGCTATCCAATCACCGAATTCAGATACCTCTACATTTAAAAAAGCTTCTAAAATATCGAATTTCTTTGGTAATCTAATAACTAAACTACCTGTACTAAGTAATTCAAATTTGTAATCCATATTATTTTCTCCTTCAAAAATTGAATTATCGACCTTGTCTTGGAAATGCAGAAATAATTTTAACATTTCAATTAAATTGGTGTTTCACACCTTCACATTTTTGAGGAAGGAGTCTTCTGTCGAAAAACGATAAAGATGATGAAACGTTACCTGAAAAGATTGGTTATCCAGAAAAGAGCCGATTGTTTGGGATGAGTAAACATTACTTAATCGCTGTAGAAGGCGAAGATTATCGTGAGAGGGAGTGAATGATATGTTCCCTAAATGCAATAACACAAATATTATCCGTAAAGAAATTTACTCTGGTGTAATTGAAACAAAGGGGTGTGATTGTGAGGTGGCTAAACGACAAGAAGCTTCGAATACAGAGCGTTGGGAGGCTTGGCTACAAAGGTTTGCGGAATTATAAAAGGGTTGTAGTGTGAACAACGTTGTTCGAAGCTATCAAAAAGGAAAATATGCAATAAAAGTAAAAAAGGACAAGCAGTCGTATCTGCTGTCCTTTATAGGAGGAAAATTATTCTGGATTAGAACTACGAATAGCCAGAAAACGCGCTTATAACCAATGTTGTTAAAGATGTAATAATCTATGCAACAAGGAAGCTTAGTCGGAATTCAAAACACCAAAATGGCTTGCATTGGTAAAAAGGCTCAAAAGTAGTATATGTAAAATGAAAATTCTCATACAAAAAGCAGACAACAATTTTGGTTGTCTGCTTTTTGTATGAGAATGAGTTAGTCGATTGTGATAAATCGCTGTCCCATTACAAGAAGAGTGAAGCTGCTAGGTCAAACAGCTTGTAGGTAGTGTTTTCGATTTCTAAAAAAATATACAGAGAAAGCAGATAAGTGAAGAACCTACCTGCTTACTACTGTAACAAAAGAAAGAAGTACCAGCCGTGGATTAAGCGGCTTGGAAGTAGTATGTATTGATTTGGAAAAATTATTCAATGGGTGAAGAGAAAAATGGAACTGATAGTGAATAGTGTATGTGAAATAATTTGGTTAATGAGTGAAACGAAAGTAGAACGCATCCAAATTACATACGAAATTGGCGATATCATAGAGCAGAAATGCTGACGGTGTTATTTTAATCGTTCAGCAAACGAATGTTTCAGTATCAATGAATACAAGGTATGCCCGACTGGTCAAGAGTTACGTCAGTTGGGTAGATATTTTGATACTTGAAAACTGGAGTTTGCTGCAGCTTCGATGATTAGGAATTCCATAATCGGTATACTATTCGTATTTTTTGGAAGATCAATTGGGCCTGGTTGTGGAAGAACAGGAGCAGCTAAAAAAAGAGGACTATTCCCGGTATTTTCAGTAGGCTCAGTAACACCTGTAATTCCAGTGCCAATCGGCCCAAAAGCTAACTGCTCGGCCCAAGGAATGGGGAGGAAGAGTTTGGCTACTGTAAAAATGGATTACGGCTATTCACCAGCCTATCTATAGCATGACCGGGACCTAGAATTTTATTCAGATAAACAAAAAGAGCAGTAAGTTTTCACTCACTGCCCATCTCTAGGGGAATTGGAGATTAGTGTATCTACAGTATTTGGCCTCACCATATCAAAAAAAGAAAATCGTACGTTAACTGAACTATGTTTATTAGAGGATAGTTAGTTCAGTATAAGAGCTAATATCCTCTTTTTTAATACATATTAGAATTATAAACTATTCTTATAAATTCTAGTTTAATGTGTTTATTTTATAATCTTATTTTATGGTGGTGGATATTGTGAAAGTACAGGAAGGAATGGAAGATGGAATAGGATTAAATAGTGGTAATCGTTCCGAGCGAGAACATGCATACCCAATTTATCATTTTAGCCAAGAAGACTCCTTCCTCAAGGAACGCGAAGTGAGTAGGTGGGAGATGAATTGGCTTCGGACAAGGGATAGCAGGAAGCCACCTTAATTGTTCGACATACGTAAACGGTTATTTCACTACCTATCGAATATACGTTTGTTTTATAATAGACACATATCGAAATGGGGGTGAAACGAATGATGATCAATAAAGCATATAAATTTCGTATCTATCCAAATAAAGCACAAGCGACCCTAATCAATAAAACG
>NZ_JAKUFP010000067.1:0-7227 GCF_022663495.1 Bacillus cereus group sp. BfR-BA-01383 | reverse complement strand
CTTTCTATCTACAACGAATTCAGCCCAGTCTATAGCCAATTAACTCTGTCTACAACACTATCAGTCTCGTCTATCAAAGCATCAGCTTCGTCTTATGAACAATCAGTCTCGTCTATCAAAGCGTCAGCTTCGTCTTATGAACAATCAGTCTCGTCTATGACAAAAGATAGATCCGTCTATGATAAAAAATTTCTGTTTATTCAACTCAAAAACAAATCTATCTAAATTCAAACAACAAACAACTTATCCTTATATGTCTATCACTCGAAATTACGTCTATCAAATATAAACTCAAATGCCCCTCCCATAGTACTTCAAATTAGAATCCAATCAACTACCTTGTCGAAAAATGTCAAAGTGTTTTTTCGAATTGAAAAAGGTGTACATTTGTCTCACGAATAAGCATATATTTTTGATACACAAAATATATATTTTTTAAAAAAGCCCTACAAACCAACGTTTTTAAAATAAAATAGTAATGTCTCAAAAAAAACGTCTCAAAAAATATACTCTTTTTTTGAGATATTTGTACATCTTTTCAAAATAAGGTGAGACTTTTTCCCATTAGTCAGAGTTAATAAAATTAAGACGTTATGTTATAATAACGCCTGTAAAATCATAAAAAATCCCTTTCGGTGTCGGTAGCACCAAAAAGGTTAAAATACAACAAACTCAACGAGTCATCTTTCTGTTTTAGAAAGATAATTTTTCATATCTAAGACTTTATGAACTTTATCACACACATTATTCCACGTCACATCAGAAATAGGTTCTGGTATAGTATTTAACATATAACTTAAAACATTTTCATTAGGGACATATAATTTAAAATCTTCCTTCGCCCTCGTAATACCTGTATATAATAAATTATTTGTATCCAATTTAGGTTAATTCTCTATAAATATAGCAACCTTTTCATATTCACTAGCTTGACTCTTATGAACAGTTAAAGCATATCACGAAACAACTTCCTCTGTATCCTCATATTTATAAAAAATCTCTCTGCCATCCAGATCAAGACACACACCTTTATCATCATAAGCAATAATTTTCCCAGTATCACCATTACTAACATTTCTAGCTGAACTATTAGCAACAATCATAACCTGATCAGAAGAAGCGGGGCACATTTTAGAAAAAGTATCGTTTGGCGTACCGACGATGTTTGTGAAGAATGAGAAATAGATAGAAAATCAGCCAGTTAGAAGGACGAACAAAAACATATCAAATAGTGGAATAATCGAAATATGGAATAGGCAACGTCTCTCTCAAAAGTGAGAAAAGGAGACAAAATTATATGTTTAAAGGGCTTAAGCCAACGCCAGCAATCGAACGATTACCAGCAGATATGATTTATCGAGTATTACGTATTCGTTTGCTAATCGGGATTTCAGTTGGATATGCTGCTTATTACTTAGTTCGCAGTAACTTTACGTTATCTAGTACAAGAGTATGGTTTCAGTACGTCACAAATCGGATTACTCGGTTCGGTGATGGCAATTGTTTATGGATTTAGTAAATTCTTTATGGGGAATTTATCCGATAAAGCTTTCGCCCAGCGCTTTATCGCAGTCGGTTTATTCTTATCAGGGCTTGTAAATATTTATTTCGGATTTGCATCTTCATTCGGAATGATTGTTACATTACTTGTCGTTAACCCCATAAAAAAGGTGCACGCCTCATAGAAAAAACTGTATCTGAAGTTCAAATTACTCCGTAAATCAAAAAGACGAATCTGCATCATTTTGCAGATTCGTCTTTTTTCTTCGGCATTTCAATCGGAATAAAGATCTTTGAAAAACCAATGCAAACATACTTATAATTCTCTCCACCTAAATCAAACTCTGTCGTATATGTTGAGAAGAAAATATAATCATTTCGCTTTGTATAATGGTCGATTAACAATCCAACTTGCGGCTCAACATACTTTTTCGCCAACTTCTTACCTGCCGATGCTAAATCACCAAAGAGACCCTCTTTGTTTTCTTTTTCAACCTCGTCTAACTTCTTACTCACATCATTACGCTTCATAAATTGCTTCGCTGCCCAATCTGTATATTCTCCCTTACTTGGGTTACTGTTTGCTAAATAAACAAGGAGAACAACAACAAGAGCCATAATAATATACTTTTTCTTCATACTATCTCACCGCCTACTCTTTTCTATTTTCATATATATGTACAAGCGATGCAAATTAGAAAGACTATCATCTATTGATTGTAAACGAACAAAAAAAATTTACAATACGCAACAGAATATCAACGTTAAATTTATATTTTTTTATATGATTATATTAGGAATATAAAACTTTTTTAAGGGGGGATTTAGAATTATGGATAATGAAAGTAATATTTTTATTTCTAGTTCTACAATGATGCTTGAGCCTTACAAACGCCCCTATTAACGCACAAAAATTATCGACAGTAGTGGGAAAACCACCTGTACTCATGCCAAACAGCTCTTCAACTCATCTAACACACTCATAAAGTCCTTCGCTCTCGTTCCCGCATCTTCACACTCAAATCGTTCCTCATACTCGCCGGTGCATACATACCGCTCTTGCACTACGCATTCTTTCTTCAACCTCTCCAATATATAACCACGTACCGTTACAACCGCATAAGCAGGAAAACTACCTTTCTCCTCCTCATACCTTTCATAGGCATGCCAAAGACCAATTAAACCACATTGATAATACTCTTCATAATCTTGATAAATATTTAACCTCTTTATTTGATTTACAATCATACCTTCATACAAAACAACTGTATCTGCAAAAGTCGCTGGCTTCACACAGTACCCGTTTCTAAAAGGTATACCTCTTCAGTATTCCGCGGTACCTCTACAATATAAAATGAAAAAAGAAAGTTCATTGTGGGTAATTTTAAATACTACTATCCAAATTTGAAATTCAGCTAGTGGTATTTGAAATAGGGGTAAAAATAAAAAGGGTGACTCTAGGAAGAGCCACCTTTTTCAAATAATATGTTATGCGCCAAAATCAGAGAACATACCGCCTAACATACTAAAACCAATTGTAAGGATGAAGAATATAGAAATTAAAATTGTTACTTGTTTTTTACTTAAACCGGCAACGATATACAAACCTAAACCAGTTAAAATTAAGCTCCAAATGTTAAAGATTTCAAATGCAGAACCAATGCTATATGCAATTGTTCCTTGTTCAAATAGAGGGCCTAAACTTGTATATTTATCAATGCCATTTCCACCAAGAATATATGCTAAAGCTACATTAAGAAGACTACCAAAATAAAAAACAACATTGGCATATATATAAATAGATAATATCTTCATATATGGAGTATCATTGCTCATAAACATCATAATAACTTTATAAAATCCTGCTACCACAAAAAGACCAATAGCTGTTCCAAATAGACCTCCAATAGCTCCAAATCCAAGTGTAGTCCATTTCATTATCCCCGTCGTATCATCCTTAAGCAGCTTTGCCAACTCCGGAGTATTAATTAACCCTAAATAAGCTGCCGCTGCTGCTAAGATTGTTCCCATTAAAAGAAATAAGAAAAATCCTCCCCAAACTGGGCTTTTCGTCTTCATTCTCTCAAACTGCAAACCAGGAGAAGTAATCATTCCTAATAATGATGGCTTCTTCGCACCTTCATCTTGCGTATTAATATTTATTTCCATTCTAACGCCTCCTTCTATTTATGTAACCCGTTCTAACGGGCGGTTCACTTCCTCATATGGAGGCTACGAACCGCCCACTAGAACGGTAATGTGTAGTCGAGAATATCCTCTCTACTACACTAGTAAATTACTCATAACGTAATGCTTCGATTGGATCTAATTTCGCAGCTTTATTTGCTGGAATTAATCCGAAAATAATACCAAGTGTCATAGAGAATAGTACGCCTCCAACGACAACTTCCCATGAAACGAGCGGTGGCCACTTCGCAAATGTGGAAACAATATATGCCCCGCCATATCCAAGACCAATTCCGATTAAACCACCTAGAAGCGTTAACATAACGGCTTCAATTAAAAACTGTAATAAAATTTTACTACGCGTTGCCCCAAGTGCTTTACGTATTCCAATTTCGCGCGTACGCTCCGTTACAGATACGAGCATAATGTTCATAACACCAATACCACCAACGACTAATGAAATACCAGCGATACCACCGATGATCATCGTCATGATGTTAGTAACTTTAGAAACGCCTTCTTGGAACTCTTTTAAGTTTACCAGTTCATATTTACCTGGAATTTCACTTGGCTTACGACTATTTAATACATCAACAGCTTTTTTCCCTGCTACTTCTAAATCGTCTACATTTTTAGATTGAATTGCGATATTTTGAATATCATCTGTTCCGTATAAAACAGGCCATAAAGTAAGCGGGATTAACGCTTCTTCCATTTCGAATCCCATAAACTCATTATCAGATCTGTACACACCAATAATTTGCATTGGCTGTCCCTTCATCTCAATAATTTGTCCAACTGGATTTGTATCCTTAAATAACGTCTCTTCTGTTTTTGTACTAATCATCACGACGTTATTCGCATGAGAAATATCTGATTCATTTAGCGTGCGTCCCTTTACTACCTTAACTTTATTTACCGCAAAATACTCATTATCAAGCCCAATAACATTCAAATTTGCTTTTTTATCATTTACATCAAGCATCTCTGAATTCTGGTTTGTCGTAATAACGTGCGAGACATCTTTCACTTGTTTTACTTCTAGAATATCTTCTTCCGTTAACTTCGGTATTTCAAATCCGCCCATACTAAATTCATCATTAATATCTGGCTTAAATTGAATAGGCATAAGATTATTACCAGAACCAGCGATTTTTGACTTCAGCATCGCTTCCCCGCCTTGCCCGATCGCAACGACAGTAATAATAGAACCAACGCCGATGATAATTCCGAGCATCGTAAGAGCAGAACGTAGTTTATGAGCTAAAATAGAAGATAGTGCTATTTTGATACTATCTAGTAAACTCATACCGCACACCTTCTATCTTCTGTAATTTTCCCATCTCGCAATACGATGCGACGAGATGAATACGCTGCTACTTCCTCTTCATGCGTAACCATAACAATCGTCGTACCTTCTGCATTTAGCTTTGTGAAAATATCCATAACTTGCTCACCAGACTTCGTATCAAGCGCACCGGTCGGTTCATCGGCCATAATGAACGTTGGATTATTCGCAATCGCCCTTGCAATGGCTACACGCTGCTTCTGCCCACCTGACAATTCATTCGGTAAATGATGCACACGGTCCGCTAATCCGACTTTACCTAGCGCCTCTAAAGCACGCTTGCGGCGCTCCGCTTTCTTCACTCCACCATATACGAGTGGAAGTTCAACATTTTCCACCGCAGAAAGACGCGGAAGTAAATTAAAATGCTGAAACACAAAGCCGATATACTCATTACGAATTAAAGCAAGTTTTGACTCGTCTGCTGTTAAGATATTCACATCATTCAACATATATTCACCTTCTGTTGGACGATCTAAACAACCGATAATATTCATAAGCGTTGACTTACCAGAACCAGACGGCCCCATAATCGAAACAAACTCACCACTCTGAATCGTTAAACTAATACCATGCAAAATCGGCACCGCAAACTTCCCTTGATAATACGTCTTAGCAATATTATTTAACGTGATCATTTCTCTTTCACTTCCATTCCGTCATACACGTTGTCGGAAGGATTTTTAACCACCTTTTGCCCCACTGTTGCGCCCTCAGTAATCTCTGTCCAATCTCCATCAGTAGAACCTTTTTTCACATTTTGTTTACGAAGCTTTCCTTTCTCTTCGATATAAACAAATGCATCGTCGCCCTCTTCTACAATGCTCTTACTTGGAACAGCAATCATCGTCTTATTCTCTAAATTTACTTGCAGAGAAACGTGATAACCTGGAGATAAACCATCTTGACTATCAAGACTTGCTTTGTATGTATATTGAGACATATTTTGAGTCGCTTCACCCATACCACCAGCTTGAGCCATCTCTGCGCTCGTTGGGAACTCACTTACCTCTGTAATCTTCCCTGTCCACTTCTTCTTATTATTTGCTTTTGCAGTGACAGTAAACGTCTGCTCTGGTTGAATTTGTGATTTCTGAAGTTCAGTTAATGTCCCTTGAATTTGGAATGGGTCTTTAGAAGCTACTTGTAAAAACGCTTTTCCTTGACCACCTAAAGCTTGAGATGAACTTTGTGCCGCATCTTTATCTAACTTTTGAACAACACCAGAAAAATTACTATAAACCGTAAGTTCTTGTTGCTTTTTACTTAACTCTTCTTTCTGCAACTTCCCTTTTTCTTTCTCAAGATCCGTTGTCTTTTGAGCCATCTCTAACTCACTTACTTGCTCTTCCATTGGTTCTGTTACTTCTTTCCCAGCCCCACTATCTTTTGCCTTCTTAATTTCTTTCTTCAATGAATCAATCTTCTTTTTCCCTTGATCATAACGCATATCAGCCATCTTCTGATCAAGCTCAGCTTGCTTCATTTGAAGATTAATTTCTTCATTATCATAAGAGAATAATTTCGTACCTTTCTCTACCTCTTGCCCTTCTTTTACAACAATCTCTTTCACTTTTCCTTTAGTCGGATCCGCATAGAAACTTTCAATATTCCCCGGCTTCACCTGACCTGAAATTAATTTCGTATTATTAAGCTTACGCTCTGTCACTTTCTCAAAACTTACAGCATCATTCGTCGCTGCGCCCTTCTTCTTGCCTTGCATCATAAAAATATTAACTGCTGCTACAATCACAATTAGTGCAATAACCCCGACAATAATCCATTTTTTCTTCTTGTTTGGAGTACGAACCGTATTTGGTAACATAGTCTCTCTCCCTTTATAACTTAATAGTTTAATAAACAACCGAATTGTACAAAACTTTCTGAAAATAAATTACATATTATTACATTCTTTTTACAAAGTTTTACACATTCATTTATATTGTAACAAAAATACCAATGATTAGAAATATGACATTTTATCTTTTAAGATAGTTTTAAGGAAAGGTTATATTATAAAAAAAGCCATCCAAAATGATATTGAAGTGAACCCCGAAAACGGGACACCTATCAAAACACCTAAACCATCTGTTCCCTATACTCTTTAGGGGATAGGTGGTTTAATTTCTCTTGAATTCGCACACAATTGTAGTAATGAATGTATTCTAGCACAATCTTTCGCACAGTTGTGT
>NZ_JAKUFP010000066.1:0-8237 GCF_022663495.1 Bacillus cereus group sp. BfR-BA-01383 | reverse complement strand
CTCTAATTTTTCCCATAGAAAAATCCCCTCCATAGTAAACAGGTTAATGTGCTTTCTTTTTCCTGTCTACTATAAGGGGATCATATCATTGGTGAGTTCTTCTCTTTTTTTATTTACTAAAGTTTACTATTCAAAGTGCTTATTGCAATTGCTTTAAGCTGAATTTTAAATTATAAATTCTGATTTTCATACTTCTTCACGAGTCGATAAAAAGAAAAGAGTATCTGCTCCTTCAAAAATAAGTTATAAAAGAGTTTTGTTTTCCTGTAACACATTATCTATCCTGCTATTCGCAATCAGTACGCTCCCGTACTGATTAAAGTTTCACTTTATAACCTGTTTGCAATATTTACACGTACCACGCCTCCGATAATAGTAAGCAATCGTAGCACCAAACAGAGCCACTCCCCAAATTGGCCATAATAACTCTGGACCTTCCAATGCCCATCCCCTATGATCTAGACCCCCTTTATTAATAAACCCCCGGATGTACATCAAACCTGCTGAAGTAACCATAATGGAAACCAGTGAAGCAGGAATAATTGTTAATGACAGAGGTACACGCCTACCAGCAATAAATGGAAACCAACGCGGGAAAATTTCTCCCCAGGGCTGAATAAGTCCCAGCGTAAGAATTGCCCCTCCGAGCGCTACGGTAGCTAAAGATGCGCCCATTAACCAAATTCCGGGTGAATCACGTTCAAAGGAATCAAGTAATTCTTTGGTAGTTCCCAGTGGAATGCCTAGCGCCCAACACCATCTTGTTATGGAATAACAGATAGGAATTATTATGGCAATGTAAGTGCACCATTTCCCCCAAGATGCTGCCGAGGATTGTGATGTCCATTTAGAGGGATTACTATTTCGGCCACAATACGGACAAGCATTTCGTGTTTGACGTTGATAGACTAAAGCAGTCGCACTCCATAGAAATGCTCCTAGCATACTAATATATTGATTTATAATCGTCCAATACATCATCTGTTCAAAAAATTTCACTCCATGCGGAAAATCAAATGGCGCTCCAATCAAAAAGATAAATCCATATGCTGCAGACGCTAAAACACGGTAGTCAATAACTGCAAATAATAGAATCGCTACTAACATATACACAAATATGAGTAATACTATTCGTAACAGGCCCTTGCCCCAGCCACGAATCATCATGACAGCTACAATGACCCCCATTAATCCAAAGCCAACCATTATAGGTGCACCAGTCTCAGGCCTCAAACCAGCTAGCATTGAGTATTCAGATTGTGGATCCCCTATTCCAAATGGAAATCCCTTTCCTCCCAACGCCCAATACTGACCTAATATCAAATACATCAACGACCAAACAACCGCCGTATAACCAATCCATTTGGGCCATAATGATAACCATCTAAAAATATGAATTCCATTTTCGCTTTTCTTCTCAGTATTTGACATCGCGAAACAACAACTCCTTTTTTAGAAAGTGATAATGCTAGAACCTTTTACAATATTTACACTGCCCTCGCCTCCTTTGACAGTAAGAAATAGTCGCTAGCCCTAATGCTATTCCCCATGGAAGCCAAAATAGTGAAGGCCCTAATTCTCCCCAATTTCCAGTATTGATGGAACCGTCCAATATTTTTGAAAGGATAATCGGACTTATTTTTAATCCTGCAAGAATGAGGAGAACAGATGCACATGTTGCTGGTATCACCGCGAACCAAATAGGAACACGTTTTCCACCCAAATAATAGAACCAATGGGGAAACTTCTCTCCCCATTTTTGGATAAGTCCCCATGTCAAAATGGCACCGCATATAGGTAATCCACCAAGAACAGCCTCTGTCATACGTTCTGAAAGTGACTGGCTACTAATTGACATTGCTGCCGCATTACTCATTCCCAATGGAATCCCTGCAGCCCACGCTAAACGGACAATCGCATAAGGAAGTGCCATAACGATAGCAATATAGGTTGCATATTTCCCAGTTTTATTTCCGGCAATTGATATATCTTGAGTCTCTTTTTGTCGCCCACAATTTACACATGCTCCTAGGCTCCGCCGCTGATAAGCTAAAGCTGTGGCTCCCCATAAAAATCCTCCTACCATACATAGAAGTTGATTTATGACAGGCCAATCGATGAGTTGAAAATGTAGCATGAATGAATAAGCGAAATTCTGTAATACCCGGACATCCGGAATCACAAACACTAGTGTGATACACATTATCCATGCGAAAATGAGCAGGATTGCACGTGGAATTATTTCTCCCCACATTCGGATTGTAGCCAATGCAATGATTGATCCAAGCCACCCGATGCAAGCGATTGTTACTCCTCCCACATCTGATTGTATATTTGCTAAAAATGATCCCATCATAAACCCTCTGGGATCATTTTCACCAAAAGGGAATCCTGTGCCTCCTAAAGCCCAATACGCTCCCAGAAACCCGTAAGAAATGGACCAAACTGCAGTTAAATAGGCAATCCACCGATACCAATTTGATAGCAAAAACTTCCGCTTTTCCGCCCTGTCTTTCAATGTACCTTGTGAATAGTGATTTTTCGACCGTCGTATATGATTTAACTTAAAAACCATATTCTTCAACTCCCCAGTGTATATTGATGAATAAGTTCATATTATGATAAGAAAGCTAATTTGAAACGAATCCACAGAACTGTTTATAAACAGTTCTAGAGGTCCGTTTAGTGAAGAAATTCCATAATCACAGTTGTAAGATAACAACCTGGAAATATTGAAAAATAAAAATACCAATTCCGCATAATGGAATTGGTATAAAAAATCTTCTCATCTATATTAATAATTTTTTTCCTTATTCGGACGCATAAACCCTTGTTCCCAGGCAAAAACAGCAGCTTTCGTACGATCAAGCATATGAAGCTTACTTAGAATGTTACTAACATGGCCTTTAACTGTCTTTTCACTAATGAAAAGCCCTTCAGCAATTTCGGCATTCGTAAGCCCTCTAGCAATGTAATAGTAATGAGAATAGCAATACACCTGAAGAAAACATTAAAGAAGTTGATTTTGTTGCTCACTGGGTACCAGAACGTTTTGTTTCTTTAACTAGCTCTTTTTATTCTGAATCAAAAACAATTCAAGAACTGTGGAAGGTCGTAAGACAGTGTAATAAAACTATTAACTTTACTACCGGTGATAAAGCATTTGATAACGACCAGGAGCTTACTATCGGCTTAAACGCTATTAAAGAGTTTGTTATGAAAATCAAGTCTGGTACAAAAATGAATAAAGGTAAATTCGCTTATTTCAACGGAATTGTAAATAACTTAATGGACAAGTTCTACTTTGATAGTGAGTTTATGGGAGTATAAAAAAACTCCCAAACGCTGAGGAACCAATAAGGGAATTTTTTAAAAAGCATATGGAGCGGGATTTTCTACAACCGTAATACATTTTTTCATATTGTTAAAACACTCAAAATTTCTCTTAAGGATGGGAAATCTTCATATCTTATTTATATAATTTATGTTATGGTACAATATGTTAATTAATTACAATACTTTCTAAAAGGAGGATACATAATGAAAGCAAAGAAACTAGTAAGTTTAGCACTTCCAATCATGTTATTAGGAGGGTGCGGAACAGACAAAGCAGAGACGAAAGCAGACACGAAGATAGAAATAAAAGCAGAAGATAAGGAAAAACTATCGACAGAAGCGTACCCTTCACGTATGTCAAACTTACATTATGAATTAAAGTTAAAGATGGAAGAAATAACTGCACTAGCAGGAAGAAAAGACATGGATGTGAAAGAACAAAATAAGGAAATCTTAAAAGGTACAGATGAATTACAACAAATATTTGTTAAGTTTTACAAGATAGACCCACCAAAAGAGTTTGAAGAAGCACACAAAACTCTTTTAAAAGCAGTAGACTGTTATAAAGAAGCGTTTGACACACAATTAAGTCTAGCAAAAAGTGGTTCTGTAACAAAGAAGAAGACGGAACAATTAAAAGAATTAATGTATAAAGGTAATGACTACTTAGAAGAAGGTATGGAACCAATTGAAAAAGCTGTAGACCATACCAAAAGATAGAATAACAGTATTCAAACAGAGGGGTTTTACATATGAGACGAAAAATACTAGTAGTCGTAATCATAGTTCCTGCTCTCTTTTTCGCTCTTGCAGGGGCAATAGCTAGTTTAGGGACTGGGGAAACATCGGTAGTGGCGAGAGTAATGTCCATAGTAGTACCTGTTCTTCTACTAGCATGGATAATAAAGAGATACACGAATAAGGAAAAGAAGTCTACTAACACAGTAATCGAAAGAGTGTTTGAGACAGACGAAGAAGGTAGACTAACGAGTACAGTAGATTATGTTGCAAAAACGCAAGGGGTATGTATGGTTTGGACAACATCCCAAAAGAAATTCGTAGAATTAGAGAAGAAAGACCCTTCATTCCTTAACACGCATAAGGAATTAAAGCAAGTAATAGGTGAAATGAAATCAGCAAACAAGAAGTTAAGAGAGATTAAACCACCAAAACAGTGTGATAGTATACAAGAAGAATTATCTAAATCTCTAGTTGTATTTGATAAAGGGTTAGACACAATGGTAGAGGGGTTTACTACGTTAGATGAAACAAAGATTAATAAGGCATCTGACTTGATTGACGAAGGTAGTGACGGTCTTATGAAGGGACTTGGCATTATTCTAAGCTTAACAAAAACAGAAGAATAAAACAAAGGGGTATATAATAATGAAACGTAAACTATTAGCAGTAGCATTACCAATTACACTAGCATTAGGAGTAGGATGTTCAAATAAAGACGTTGCAGAAGACAAGAAGACGGATAGTCTTCAAGTAGCAGATAAAGATATTCAAGAAGTATCAAAGGGTAAAGAAAAATCAGAAACTAATGCAGAGAAAGAGTATAAATCAAAATTAAACTCTTTATTAGCAGATGTAACAAAGCAAGCACCTGAGTTAAGTGCTATTTTAACTAGTGATAAACCTCTAATTGAAAAAGCAAATGAATACATGGAGAAATCTGAACCTTTGAAAGAAACATCAGATAAGATAAGTGCATTAGACCCTGGTGAAAAATATAAAGATGTGCATACTACTGTACAGAAAGCTATGTATAAGCTAAAGTCTGGTACGATGGTAATAGGTCAGGGGTTAAACTTAAAGGATGATTCTTTAGTTAAAAGTGGTGCAGAATCAATGGAAGAATCATCTAAACTACTATTTGAAGCAGATACAAAGTTGAAAGAGATTAAATAGGCATAAGGGAGCATACACCGTTGAAACGCAAGATGTTAGCAGTAGCCATCCCCTTAACTTTAGTGTTAGGGGTAGTAGGTTGTTCAAACAATGAAGAAGAAAAGAAGACTGATAATGTAAAAGCAGAAGATTATAGAGACACTGATAGTCTACAAGACGCAGAGTCAGAAAAGAAACCTTCTGTAGATTTCATAAAAATAGTAAATGATGAAATAGACAAGGTAGAGAAGAAAGAAGAACAGATTGACAAGAAAGTAGATTCGATTAAGAAGAATAATGGGACTGGTGAAGGTAGTAAAGACGGTACATTAGGGTCTTATCAAGAAAAGGTAGAACTAGCTTTACAGAAGGTATCAGATGAAATGGAAGCTACAAAACCAATCGTCCAAAAGGATATGACGTTAAAAACAAATAAAGACGAGTTAAAGAAACAGTATGATAAGGTAAAAGAGCAGGTTGTTAAACTGTCTGAAATAGAGCCACCTACAGAACATGAAAAATTTAAAGAAGAATTAAAAACGAATGCAGAACTTTTTGTAATGTATGTAGACAATGTATTTCAAGCCTTAAACAAAGAAGACGAAGCAAAAGCAAAGTCTGAAATGTTAAGTATCTATGACAGTTTAAAATATATAAAACAAACAGTTGGGGAAATAAGACGTACAGAAAATTAACTCAAGAAGAGGGGTATATCAATGAAACGTAAATTATTAGCTTTTGCAGTAGTTCCAATGTTGTTAGTAACTGGGGTAGGTTGTGAGTCAAAAGAGAAGAAGAAAGACGAGGTAATGGAAGCTTCTGTTAAAGAGAATAAGCAAGAAGACTATAGTAAGAATGCAACATACTTACTTAAAGATTACACGGAACAAACAGAAGAAATTCAAGACCTTGTAAACAGCCGAAAGTCCAATAAGAAAAAAGCTGAAAAGTTAAAAGAACTATCAAAACCTTATTTTGAGTTAGTTGATAAGATTGATAAACTAGATTATGCATTAGACCCAGACAATAAAACACCAGTAAAAGTAACGAAAGCAATGATATACTCTAAATCAGGGGTAGAAAATATGCAAACAGCTTTAGAAGAAAATGATGAAGATTCGATTGGATTCGCTAAAAAGAATATAGACGAAGCTATTGAAATAGTAGACAAAGCAACAAAAGAACTAAATAAAAAGAAATAAAAGGGGAAATTATCAATGAAACGTAAATTATTAGCTTTAGCAATTCCAATGTTATTAGTAACGAGTGTAGGTGTAGGTTGTAGTACAAAAGAAAAGCAGTTACTTATGAATGCTAAAGTTTAATACATAGTAAAAAAGCCGACTCAATTAAGAGCCGGTTTCTTTTATGTTAACGTACGTTTACGTATGCATCACTAGCTGTAATGTAGTACGTATTCCCTTTCGAATTGTGTACTTTGTATTGTGGCGATCCATTGACAGTTACTTTTTCATCGACTGTAAACCCTAGTCCTGCATCTAAAGTACCAGCAACGTCTTTATCCTGCCAAGATGGAGAGTCATAGAAACGTAGATTGTTAACTTTAGAAACAACGCACTTCCCAACAATAGAAGAATCCACTGTGCTTTTCTTTTCAAACTTCACATAAGATGGATCGTTTTTAATCCATTGCTCACCACCAAGATTTAACCAACCATCCTTTTCAGCTCATACTATATAAGCTTCTGGCTTGTTTAATTGGCGAATTTTAGAATAACTTGTACCCGGTCCCTTACGTAAGTTCACGTTGTATCCTTCAATTACAGCAATTCCGTCTGTTACTGCAGTTGGTACTTCTGCTGGTTTAGATGGTTTTTCTGGAACTGTTACTTCTACACTAGAATTATTGTATGCACGTTGTACATCAGCGCGGAATTGAGCTTCAGAGACACCGTGAGATTTTAAGTACTCAAGTGGATCTTCATGGTCTGTTCCACCAAGATATTTTGTAACATCATTGTGAGTCCATAACCCTTTTTCCACAGATAATCCACGATCACGTAAGATTTTAGCTAGTAACTTTACATATTTATCATAGCTGCGTTTGAATTTCTCGTAATCTCTCGTTTCACATAATTCTACATGCACTAACCTTTTGCTTGCACCTGGTCCAGCTCCATAGGCAATGTATTTTGTATCAGCAATTTGGATTGTTTCGTCCCAATCAACTGCATAATGAACAAATGCTGAGCGCCATGTACGAGACTCATATTTTTGAATATTGATAGCTGGTGCTTCTGGAGTTGCTGTAGAATGTGCTACAACGCCCTCATATGCACCTACACCATAACGGTATGGAACTTTAGGTAAATCATTAATAATAAGTGTTCTATCAGCAAAAACGCTTGCTGATGAAGTGAATGTAATCATAACAGCAGTAAAAATTGAAACTAAGAATTTTATAGATTTATTCATTTTTCATCACCATTCCCCATGATTTTTTGTTTGATATCTGATACATCTTTTGATAGTGAACTAAATGCCTTGGCTTGCTCCTCAATTACACCTTGGTTTTTTTCAATGACTTTTTGATACTGTTCTTCACGCTGTTCATTCTTTTTTTGCGTAGTAAAAAGCATCCACACGAATAACGCTACGAATGCTCCTTGTTGAACCATTGAATTAAAGATTGCATCTTCCATTGTTCTCATCCCCTTTCCAAAATAAAAAGAGGACCACATTATGTGACCCTCTCAATCTATAAAAGCTGTATTATATTAAAAAATTATTTATGAACTAACATATCTTTCAATCTATAATTTTAATAAAATGATACTATATTAAAATTATAGGAGGGTTCCCTTTGAATTTTTTAGGTAAGTACGCGTAAAAGGCGAAAAAGAAAAAGCAAAAGGGATACAAATACATACAAAACTATAAAAAAACGGCAAGCGGATATCTGAAGTGAACCCGAATAGTGGTACATGAAAAAAACACCTCCTGAATTCGCATACTAAGTATGCAAATTCAACGGAGGTGTTTTTCAT
>NZ_JAKUFP010000065.1:0-8260 GCF_022663495.1 Bacillus cereus group sp. BfR-BA-01383 | reverse complement strand
ATATCGATATAACTCTTCGGCAAATAAAGACAGCTCTTGTTTTTGATGCATATTCATAAAAAGCACGTCACCCTTTCTCATTAACATAAGAAAATAGTAACGTGCTTTTAAGTTTAAGAATAGTCTAAATCCTTAAGTTGATGGATGTGGGGTAGCACCACACATCCATCAACTTAAGAATTTTATAAAACCCCAAAACAAAAAAATTGTACATTTTCACATAAAGATGTCAATTTTCTCGTTTTGGAGGTATTTGTATTTCTTAGCTTGATGGGCATGGGGTATCACCACACGACCAGCCAGCACTCACACCCAAAAACAAGAGGGAATGATAAAATGTAGTTTAAGGAGGGGGAAGAATGAAAAATGTACATAGATGGTTAAGTTATTTTGGTTTTATATGTGTGTGCATGTCTAGCCTCGGCTTTTTTTCACCAAAATACTTGGGGGTATTCCAAGATCTCAAGTTGATGGGCATGTGACGGTGCCTCATACTCACCAAGCTAGTTAGTGTATGTTAAGTAAACCTTATGGATTTGTATATCTCATCCATCCACTTTCAGATTGTTTCGCTTTATACTTCCCATAAGACAAAAGCTTCATTGCCGAGCGATTGGCCGCATGAAAAACCAAGTTCAGCTTCCATTCTTCCTCCATTTCACTGGGATAGGTGGTGGATTCATAAACATAATAACCCGCCATGATACAGGGGATTACTTGCTCCGGTTCAAATCCATAAGCAGTTGCATCATCCACAACCAAATCAATGATGCATCGGTTTCCATCTTTAACTTTTTTCTGGAGTAATTTTTTTATCGATCCTGGTACTAATTCTAATATTTTATCCTTCATGTCAGTCACCTCATCTTTTATCATGTCCAGATAGCCTGGGGATATGTGTCAAACAGAATGAAATTCCAACTAAGATCTTAAGGACTATATCACCCTAAAAGGGAAAATAGCTTTAAATCCAAGAAGCTGCCTCACTGGGAGGAAAGACCTCGATAACGATGTGGGAAACTAAGACATCAATGTTGTATTCATTATTTTTAAGAAAAAACAAGTCTAGAGTTTCCTTTTTTATAGGAAGATCGAGCATTCAACCCACTGATAAAAGGAAACCCAAAGGGCATACTAAGATTATATTAAAAATGGGAGGATATAAATTTGAGTACAATAGAAAATGCAGTTTCTATCTTTGCCTTAGGCGGCTTGAATGAAATCGGGAAAAATATGTATGCAATCGAATATTCAAACGATATCGTGATTATCGACTGTGGCAATAAGTTTCCAGATGAAAGTTTATTAGGAATTGATTTGATTATCCCTGATATAGCTTACTTAGTAGAAAATAAAGATAAAGTCAGGGCTTTAATTGTCACACATGGACATGAAGATCATATCGGGGGGATCCCGTTCTTCTTAAAAAAATTGAATGTACCCGTTTATGCCACACGCTTCACACTAGGATTAATTGAAATCAAATTAAAAGAACATAAACTTCTAGGAGAAAGTGAACTTATTGAAATTAACTCAAACTCAAACTTGACAATCGGAGAAATAAGTGTAAGTTTTTTTAAAGTGACCCATAGTATTCCTGATTGCTTGGGAATAGTCTTTCACACACCAGAGGGTAATATTGTACATACGGGGGACTTCAAGTTTGATTTAACCCCTGCGAATAATGAGAATTCGGATATTCATAAAATGGCTGAAATCGGCAAAGACGGGGTCTTGCTTCTATTGTCTGAGAGTACCAATGCAGAGCGTCCTGGTTTGACCCCATCGGAACAAATGGTAGGTGAACATGTGGAAGCAGTTTTCATGAAAGCCGAACGCAAAGTTATTGTTTCTACCTTTGCTTCAAATATTAGTCGCGTTCAGCAAGTCGTGAATGCAGCGCAAAAAACAAATCGAAAACTTGCGTTGCTTGGACGAAGTATGGTTAATGTCGTAGCGGTTGCTATGGAACGTGGTTATTTAACAGTTCCAGATGAAATGTTAATTGCCCCACATGAAATCAATGAAATGGCTCCTGAAAGGGTGGCCATTTTATGCACGGGGAGTCAAGGAGAACCATTGGCTGCTCTTGCTCGCCTGTCCACTGGAGACTTTCGCGGTGTCGACATTTTACCTGAAGATACGGTTATCTTTGCAGCAGGTCCAATACCCGGGAATGAACGAAATATCACAAGTATCGTAGACAACTTATTTGCACTTGGAGCCAAAGTGATTTATGGATCAGGAAGTACATCCGGAATGCATGTTTCTGGCCATGGTTATCAAGAAGATTTAAAACTAATGCTTACATTAATGAAACCAAAATATTTTATTCCCATTCACGGTGAATTTAGAATGCTACACCATCACCGTTTGTTAGGTGAATCCGTTGGAGTAGAGCAAGGAAACACTTTTATCATCAATAATGGCGATGTCGTCGATATTGAACATACTATTGCCCGTCAGACCCGGAAAATACCGGTGGGGAATACCTACGTAGACGGGGGGGATGTCGATAATATTGGGGAAATTGTGTTACGAGACCGCAAACAACTTTCAGAGGATGGGATGCTCATGATTGTTTTAACTATGAGCAAATCGGAAGGAAAACTGATTTCTGAACCCGATACCATTTCTCGTGGATTTGTGGATAGAGATTTCTCGGAACTCCGAAGAGACGTTAATCGACTTACTATAAAAACTGTTAACGAGCTACAAGAAGCAAATAGAAACCAATGGAATGTAATGAAAAAACAAATAAAAAAATCAATACGACAATATGTATATACACATACTAAGAAAAAGCCAATGATTGTTCCTATACTTATTGAAATTTAATAGGGGGAAGTTTTAAAAAAATGAATTAATTGATCTTCAACAATTGGGCGCTTTAATGGAGGAATGATCACAAAAATTATCAAACTTTTTTATAAAAGGATGATTTAATTGAATATAGAAAAAGCGTGTTTTGAACAATCTTTTTTCGAACCGCGCTTTTTTTATTTGCTCTTTTATCAAGGTTTATTAAGTTAATTTAATCAAACTTTATTTCAAGGCTACACTTAGTTCTAAGTTTAAATTAAAAAGAAAAGAGGAGTAATGCCTTACCGTAAAAAAAGACACCAAAAGGTGCCTTCCTCCGACTTGAACCATCTTAATTTTAATAATATGTATTGGACTCCCATCCAAATATTATTTTCCCATGTTAAGTTATATTGTACATTTATTGTTTCATCTGATTGTTTGTTTTCCATAACAAAGTAATTGTGACCTACTTCAATTACTTATTTCATTTGCGATGGTGTAATATGGTCTAGCCATAGAATACCATCATATTGTTCAATTGGATTCATTATTTCTTCAGATTCTTTCAGACCCCAGTATCTTCCCGCAGTAGGAGAGAACATCCAAGAGGTTTCTGGACGGTTTCTTTCACCTTTTAAATTGACAAATATATGTGGGTATTGTACAGCACTTAATATTTTCTCAATACTCTGTTCCGTGTGATCAGTTTCTACAGGAACTATTTCACTAATATCGCTATTCCAGCTGCTTCCACTATAAGCGTACACACCGACCATGTACATTTGATCTTTAATACGTTTAGGCATGTAATCAATCATAGTCGGTGCTACAAAGTTATGTTTTTGTATATCAGTAAAATCGAGTATCATCTTTGAATTTTGTTTTCGAATATGATAGTTATGTCCCCATACGATGATTTTTTTGTTTTTGTATTGAATATCACTTAACCATGCTAAAGTTTGTCCCATTTTCTGATCTCGAATATAAAATGAGAACTCTGACGCTTTTGGATTCGGTGAGAATATGAAGTTTTTTTCTTTTACTTTAGCATCTTGATGAGTTTTAATCGTATCAATTCGTATACTAATGGCTTTCTCTAACAGATTTACATCATATGTATTAACTGGCGCGATCTCGAGTAATTCAGTTTTATGCTCTTGAATAAATGCTTTGATTTTTTCGTATGTGTCTATTACTGGCTGAATCTCCTTTTTATATTGGTCATACGGATACTGATTATCTTTTGGGGTAAATGTCCGCTCTATATTGACCAATTCTTTATCAGCTAATTCAACATCATTAGCAATTTCAGGACTAATTTTCTCTAACCATTCTTTTGCAAATTGTGGGAAAGATGAATTCCACCAAATTTGAGTATCAAATCCAGTTAAAATCAGTGGAGTCCCTTTTTCTTTTTGCTCTTTTAGATAATGAAACAGTTCCTCAATTTCTTCTGTATGCCATACGGTTTCTAAAGATTGTTTCATGGCTTGAGTAGCAGTTAATCGGTCCAGTTTTTGGTTAACAGCATTTGCTTCTGCAAATCCAGATTCAAATGCCAGTACATCATATCCCATTTCTTCATGCAAATACTTAATGATCCGTACTTTAGATTGGTTTATTTCTTTGGCACCATGTGTACTTTCACCGAGAAGAACAATACGTTTATCCTGTACTGTTTCTTTTAAAAAGGAAAAATCTTCAGTTGTCTGAGCATTAGGCGTGTTTAATTTTTTTGCATGCTCCTTTACCCATTCTTCCCATTTTGGTTGATCTTTAGATTTTTCTTCTGCAGAAACAACGGATGTAAACGTTGTAAATGCTAGGAGAGAAGCAACCATACCTACTTTCCACTTTTTAAACACATATTTCCCCTCCATTAATATATTTTTAGAAAAATAGAATTACTATCCAAATATTTACTATTTCCCCCTCGTGTTTATAATACTTAATAATATCAAAAGGAACAAGTTGAATATTTGTAATATTTTATATTAAAAGAATTATATTTTCTCATTTTGAAATGAAAAAAGAGAGCCGCAGCCCTCATTGGTAAGAATGGTGATAATTTACCAATGGATATTGGAGAAATCCACCTTTTTTCTAATTAGGAATTTTCACCTATGTTGTACAAATATTGAATAATGTTTTTTATCAAATTTATAGGGGAGATATGGTTTTACTATAGGAAGGAGTGTGTTTTAAAAGGTGTACCTTTTAGAACGATTAGTTATATGGGTGAAATTTTGAAGGAGTTAATCCTGGTCGTATAATGGAAGTGTTGTATCCCAAGAAATGAACGTTAGTGTATTATATAAAGGAGTAAAATGAACCAGAGAGTATAGGAAAGGAGAATCAGAGAAGCAGGGTTTAAAGGGGATTTTAAAGTGTTTTCTATAACAAAAAATGAGGATGAATAAAAAGAATGAAGCTGTTTAATCTGCATTCTTTTTATTTGGGGTATCGCTAGCATTTTTGAAGAACTCTTAGCGTGATTTTTTTCTGATTTGCAGTCCGTACCCCATTACTATCAAGCTAAGAAATACAAATACCCCCAAAACGAGAAAATTGACATCTTCATGTGAAAATATATAATTTTTTTGTTTTGGGGTGTTATAAAATTCTTAAGTTGATGGATGGGGTGGTACCCCGTTTAGCAAAACCGGAGTGGGAATGATGAGTATAAATAGTTTTGTGGGATTGATAAAGGACGAATTATTAAAAGAGGTAAGCATAAGAAGTGAGGATGCATTCGAGCCTGTAGTAGTTAAAGATATTCCTAGACTTTGGAAGTGTTTAGGGAAAGGTAATTATGCCGCAGTATTCATGCACAGAGAATACAAAGATTGGGTAGTGAAAGTTTACGCGCGAGAAGGAGAAGGAATTGAAAAAGAGTCAGAAGTATACCGAAGAATCGGGAATCATCCTTCTTATTCGAAGCTTATATATAAAGGAGAAAATTTCATAGTATTGAAACGTTTAAAAGAAATTACCTTATACGATGCTATTCATAAGGGGATTAAAATTCCTAAGCAGGTGATCCTTGATATCAATGAAGCTTTAGAGTATGCAAGGGAACAAGGATTAACTCCTTGTGATGTTCACGGGAAAAATGTGATGATGGAAAACGGAAGGGGATATGTAGTCGATGTATCTGATTTCTTAAAAACAAAAGAAGATAGTAAGTGGAGAGACCTAGAAAAGGCATATTTTACATTTTATTTGCCTTTCATTTATAAATTGCCTTTCCCTGTTAAAATACCGTATTTTATGTTAAACATTGTTAGACGTTCGTATAGAAAATATAAGAAGCTTAAACAGAAATTCAAATTGTAAAAGGACCACATACTTATCTTTAGGTTAGATAAGTGAACCACTAGTAAACAAAAGGACCGTACATTGTAGATATGTCTAATATGTACGGTCCTAATTTGGCTTTTCCATAAAGAAAAGGCACTTCCCTCAAAGTGCCTCTTCCTACTTGATCTACATAATCCGTTTCTTACAGTACAAATATATCTGGGTTCCCACCCGATTCTATTTTACTACATCTATTTATAAAGTTTAATTAATTTAATGTCAAATTTATATAGATGGTTATAATAAAATCTATATTTTGTATAAAAGTATTCTATATTTCTAATTTACTTGATTACACCACCAGAAACTCCGGACATTGCCATAATATCAATTATTTTATCTGATACGGTGGCTTCTTCTCTGCCTCCATAGTAGGCGTTTAATGCATCAATAAACCAATATGCATCGGCCGTTACTGATCTACCTGAAGATTTCATGGATTCAATCACAGTTTGAACATATATGAACTTATCATCAAATGACAACTTAACCCAATCCCTACCGGTTGCAATTCTAATCTTTTCTACTTCTTCATTAGCTGATGAGGAAGTACTAGTTGAAGGTGATGGATTACTGCTTTCAGGCTTGATATATTTTCCATCTTTAGCACTTGCATCGTAAATGATATTATTTTCGGCAACACTTTTGCCTTTATCATCTAAGTGAAGCCAATCTCCAATTAAGCCAGGTAGGTTATAATTTGCGTAGTATTCATGTTTCTCTGTTTTTAATACAACATTTAACAATTCACATTTAACGCCTTTTCCACAGTATAACTCTCCCTCACCATCCTTACCTTGCGGTGTTCCGCTTTGTTTCTTGATGATTTTACCTATGGATACCAAGTATTCATATTGTTCTTTAGGTTGTAAGTTATCAAATGAATCGTTAAGGTAAACTACGATATCATAATAATAATATGGATTTTTATCATTTTGATTTGATTTTTCTACTTCTTTATATGTTGCGGATAAAGCTAATGAGAAGAAATTCATGTTTCACCAGCAAAGCATGATTGCCGATAGCAACATTAAGAAAGCTAATTTTGATAACTACCAACCTACTAGCGAGGAAGGAGCAAAGAACCTTGAACTTGCAAAGGTCATCGCAACCGATTATCTCAATGAGAAGGTATTTAATACGATTATGGCCGGGAATTGTGGAGCGGGGAAAATTATGCCATTGCAGATCAACTTGCAGGAGCAGGGATATCAGTTGTCTTCGTCACAGTTGGAGAATTACTACGGAAGATTAAAAGTACATTCAATAAAGATTCATCCCTAACTGAGGATTCAATCATTCGAAGTTTAGTAAGAGCGGAAGTATTAATAGTCGATGATTTGGGAGCTGAGTTAGGCGCATTAGATGCTAATACAAAAGCGACAAACTTCATTAATAGGGTGTTATTCGATGTTTGCGATGGTAGACAAGGTAAATCTACTATATTTACTACAAACCTTACAGGTGAACGTTTAGAAGGTGCATATGACGAACGGATCGTATCACGTATCTTCAACAACTTTAAAGCGCTTGTTTTCAAAGATACAAAGGATTATAGAAGAAAGGCATTGCCATTTTAAAAGGGGGAAATTGAAATGTGTGCATGTAACGGAACTGGAGTAATTAGAAACGATATGGGAACGGGTATGTATCAATTTGGCACATGCGTTTGCGAGGCAGGGAATCGCAGTCCTGAAGAGGTGGATAGAAATCGCCATGCCGTTATGGCGGAACTAAGAGAAATTCATCAATTACAACTGGAGGGGAAATGGGATGCCAAGACTTGGAACGGATATAGACAAAGAGAATTACACAATCGCAGCACAGCAAAGGAAGCACATGAAGAAATCGCGTCGTAACATGTATGTAGCGTTAGAAGATTTGAACTTGTTATTCGATGAGAGTGAAGTGATTCGATTCCAAGAAATGTGGGAAGAAGATAAAAGCTTCATTGAAATTGCAATAGAGCTGGGAAGACATCGGTTAGAAATCGCGGCTTTGATTATGGATCAAACGGATAAGAACAAGATTAAATCTCGCCCAATGGGGTTAGGGGCATGAAACAACTAACACTTAAGGATGTAGTAGGAAGTTT
>NZ_JAKUFP010000064.1:0-8592 GCF_022663495.1 Bacillus cereus group sp. BfR-BA-01383 | reverse complement strand
TTTTGAATGTATACTTTTGTTATGTAAATTGAGGATATCAGGTAATTTGGTAAGAATTCAATATTTCCGGTGATTCGAATGTAAACTAATATACAAAAGTTTACATTCGAATTCAAAATAAGTTAAAAGCACTTTTTAATGTTTTAAAAGTGCTTTTAACTTGATGTTGATGTGACGGAATCTCAAGTATGTAGAAATTTAAAAAAGTCCCTTAATAAGGCTAAAGGGACTTTGCTCACACAAATGATCTGCACATCAATTCACTTTTGATATACAGATCATTTGTATGATAATTTTTATAAATAATTGCGGAATAATGAACTTACATTACTGCTTTTAAAAGTTCTTGTACAAATGGAATGATTCCACCTACAAATTTTAAAACTGCCATTGCGATTGCCATATTATTTCCTCCTCTTTTTTCATATTAAGGTATGATAATTTTTATAAATAATTGTGGAATAATGAACTTACATTACTGCTTTTAAAAGTTCTGTTACTAATGGAAGTACTCCACCTAAGAATGATAAAACTGCCATTGCGATTGTCATATTATTTCCTCCTCTTTTGTTGATGCTAAGATGTTATTTATCTTTATGCTTTCATTATAGTAAGCGCTTACATTTATAACAATACATTTCTATATGCAATATTGCATATTTATACGTTTAGACAAAAAATAGACCTCTATTAGTCATTCTTTAATGGTACCATAGCGAGGTGAGAGTCTTTAAGGGTTCTCCTTAATAGGAGGAAACGATATGGAAAGAATGCAAGTGATTGATAGTAATCTGAAACTCAAGAGCTGGGTTAAACAGGTATTAGCTGTAGGCGGAATGTTAGGGTTCTTCTATTTGATGTTATATGTTTGTAGTTTCTTAATTGTTATGTAAATATATACAGCTATACTAGTAGAGTCTTACCTACAGAGGTAAGGCTCTTTTGTTGTATCTGAGGTGAATTTTTTTGGAAGGTACTCCAAAATATTAGGTTGATGGGCATGTGGTTCTACCTCTATCACTGAAAGTAAACTTCTATCTAAAAGTTTACATTCGATAATAAATCAAAAAAGAGTCTTAATTATTTAGGATTCTTTTTTGATTTATTAAAGACTTTTGCCAAGCCCAACAGAATAAAAACAAGGGTGAATACACTTAAAACGCTAATAATTAAAAAACTTTTTTATATAACGAATGGCCCCCCATAGAAAACTACGAAGGGCCAATTTTTTCAAAGAGTATTCAAGAAAATTGGTTATATCTTATTTAGAATAAATATTTGAAAAACGAAGAGATGATGTTTTTAAACAAAATTATTGGATTTATAGGTTTTCGTTCTAACCAATTTATTAAATGAAATTTTGAGGTACACATTCACGAACACCAGAATTTTTCAATGAGTTAAATAAAGCTGCACTGATGATTAATATAACATTGTCATCAGTTCCATTTTCTAAATCATAGATTGCCCAGTATGAATTATCGACTGTAAAAATACATTTTCGTTCTAATTTAAATCCAGGTTCTAAAGTTGGAAGTGTAGCAACTGGTACAATTACAGGTGTATCACCTTCATCTCTAATAAAATCGAAAGTTTGCTCGTCAATTTCGTAGATATTAACTGGATCAATTTCTACACCTTGATCTGGAATTGTAATTTCATCTTCAACTAATAAGAAAAAGCGTTCGTTTCGAAAATTGAAAAGGGATCTTGCTCCAATTTCAAATGATGCCATTTTATATTCACCTCCTTAGCAACTTTTTCATAGATTTAAAGTTGCTTTTACATAGTATGTTAGATTAATAGATTCGGTTAAGGCATGTACCTTTATAAATTGAATCTAGGTAGAAGTCGTTGTGTATGTTGGTCAATCAAAACGGACCTAGTGAAGCGAAGGGAGTATTTGACTTGACCAACTGGACTACACCCGAACCCTCTTGGCACTGAACAAACTACCGTTTGTTCCTGCCAACCGGCGAGGGAGCCCCTCAAGGATTGAGGGGTTGGGGAGTTGGATAGAGGGGGTCTGGGGAAGAGTTCCCCAGTGGGTTTGGGCAAAGTCCAAGGTTTGTTTTTGCCATGCTAAGCATGGCTCGGCAACGCCGGAAAGCGTCGCAGACCCCTATCGATTTTGATACGTAGTGTCAAAATAAGTATAGAGTTACTTTAATTGACTCCATTTCGTCGCTTTGCTAGACTTATGGAGTCAATTAATCTAGGAAAAGTGGTGGCACTTTATGTTGGGTTCTATCTCATTTAATCAATCTCATCAAAGTTCATTAAGCCATAATAACAGAGAAAATATTCATGGGAATCCTGGTATAGATCCAGCCAGGTTACACGAGAATATTTACTTTGTTCAAAAGGACATCCGAAGTGTATACAAGGATGTTTTTCAAGAAGCAGTGGACAAGTATAACGAGAAGCAAAAACGGAATGATCGCAAAATTGATGACTACTATGACAAAATACATAAAGATGATAAGACACATGAGCAACGAGAATTGGTTGTAGCGATTGGGGAAGGCAAAGACGACCCAAAGTATAGGGAAGCTAAAAAGGAAGCGTTAAAACAGTATGCAGAAGCGTTTCAAGGACGAAATCCAAATCTAACAGTTTATAATATGGTTTTGCATGATGATGAAGCCAATCCACATTTACATATTAACTATGTACCGAATTTCGAAAGTAGTCGAGGATTAACGAGGCGTGTCGGAATGGATAGAGCTTTGCAACAACAAGGTGTCGAAGGAAAGGGAAGAAAGTTAATTGAGTTTTGGAGAGAAGAGGAAACGGCTTATATTGAGCAATTAGCGAAAGAACACATTCCGAATTTTGAACGTGCCAATGTAGGTTCACATAAATACATGAAAGTCCGTCAATACAAGGAATATGCAGAAACAAAATCACTTGTTGAGAATCAAGTACAAGAAAAAGAAATGCAGTTACAAATGATTGATCATCATTTAAAAAATGTTGAAGAGAAAACAAATGAATTACAAGTAGAGAAAAAGAGTTTGGAAAGTGATGTTGTTGATACGTACAAAGAATTAGAGATAGTGAAACAACAAGTAGAGAGTGAAAGTGAAAAGCTGCAGCTAATTAACCAGTGTCATGTAGGGTTAGAAAAAAGAGTAAATCAAATGCAAAAAGAATTAGATAGTGCTACGGATCAAGTACCAGATGAACGTGTTAAAATTCCATTTTTACGTAGAGAAGTAATAACACAAGTACTGAATAATAAAACGTTTGGGAAAGTTGAAATCATGAAGTCCCAAACTAAAAACTATGTGTTATCGCCAGAACAAATGCGAGAAGTTGCGAAACAAGTGAATGCAGTGGTTACTATTAAAAAAGATTATGAGCGTTTGAAAAAAACAGATTTTGTGAAAGAGAATGAGAGTTTACGAGCAGATAATAAATACTTAGAAGAAACAATAGAGGGTAACAATCTTGCTTTAAATCATTTTTATAAACAAAATCATGAATTAAGAGAAGAAAATAAAGAATTGCATACTGAAATAAGTGGGTTAAAAGCTCATATAAGGGTTTTGCGGGAAAATATAAGAGTTTTATATAACTTGTCAAAAAAAGTTCTTGGAGAGCGATTTAAAGTGTTTAGAGGGCTTGTTAATGATAAATTGGATAGCAAGGGGATAGATAATCAATTTGAACGTGAACATAAAAGAGAAATGAATAAACATCGTTGATTGGATATGGAGCGGTAAAAAATAAAGAAACTTTGTTTTTATCTTTAAGGTTATTGAAAACGTGATAGAATGAAAAAAAGAGCCATGCGGGAACATGACTCTTTTCATAGGGTATTCTACGAAAATACCTAAAATTCACTTATCTGATTATAGATTATCATAATTTGATTTATAATCAAATAGCAAAAAATAGGTATTTTTGTTGATTCCCTCAATTAAGGAGGAATTAACTTAGATATGACAAAGAAAAATATTGATTTTGGACAAGCTGAAAAAAAGGCAAAAGTAAGAGATAGTAAGATTGATAGTATTTATGAAAAACTTGAAAATAGTGGTGGACTTTCTGAAGAAGAAAGAGTCATGATGCTACAAGTATTGAGTAAAATGTCTGGTGGAGAAGAATACTTCATTGGCAAAAAGAAAAAACCTACGGATCGGGTGAGATTTGTGCAAATGATTACAGAGAATATTGATTATTTATGTGAAATTGGCTATTTAACTCAACCGGAAAAGGCATTTTTATTTGATATTTCAAGATTTCTAGAATTTAAATCTAATGTTATTGTTGAAAAAAATGAAGATGATGATATAAAACCGAATGCAGCGTCTCCTAGTTATTTAGCTAAGAAATTAGGGAAAACAAGGACTTCTATTTCGAAAATGATGAATGAATTGCTTGAAAAAGGAGTTTTAGGAGTTGCAGAAACTGGTGTAATAACTGAAGATGGAAGAACCTGTTCAGCAAGGACTTGGTTTGTTAATCCTAATATATTATGTAACTCACCTAAAGATGATATTGATAGAGCGACTCAACAAATTTTTTCAAAAGCTTTACGTAATATCAAAATTGAAGGTAATAGAAAAAAACATAAACTACCAATTTATTTATTTTAGATGTCAATTTTTATATTGACATCTTTTTTTATATATGATTTTCCATTTTATAGGTGTTAAAAAAAATTAACACAGGTGTTAATTTTTTTTAACACCTCATGTCTTATAAACCCTTGCTATTACTGACTTTTTGTATTTTCTCTATCTCACTCTTATATATAGGGCTAAAAGTTCCGCAAGGAACGGGTCGTATTTTTGAGAAAATCACTCAAAAATCTCCACCCTCAGAATCAAAAAGTCGGTTCGTTAATCCTCACCTAAAGGCTATTGCCTTTTCTTTTTGATTCTGTCCTTGCAAAACTTTTTTCGGCTCGTGTGCTTTTTTCGCCAAGCCGACAGACAAAAAGCAAAGCAATGGTTCTCGACTTGGACTAGCAAGTATACGAGCCGAACCGCTTAGATTATTCGTTCCAAGACAGTTCTTATTCAAATAATAGATACGTAATACGTGGGGTTTCGCCCCCACACGACGAGCCAGCACTCTAGCCAAAAAGCAAATTTCTAATTAAAAACAAAAAATCACCTTAGGTTGGTCTTTTGTAATTTTAAATATTAATTTCTACAAGTGCCGTTACCAAAAATGGACAAGCTTCATTTATTGATAGTAGTACACAATTTGTACAACATATTCTATAAATGGAGATGAAGAAATGCCTTGTGTGGTAATCGATTTTTATATTGCGCCCGATTCAATAATAACAGATGCTGAATTTAGAGAACATGTACGCTGGGTAAATCAAATTTGGAGGGTAGGAGCTGGTATTGATATAAGATATCGTTTTAGGGACCCTACAAATACCAGAAGAATCGTAAGGGTACCAGTTGATGGTCCTATAGTTCTTCCTGGTCAATCCTTCCCGTGTGAATTTACTATATTTGAAGATATTCCTGAAAACTTACAAGCTGACTTGGATAGCAGACCTACTGGTACAGGACCATGGCCTGTACCAAATGAAATAGATGTTGCAGTATTTTATATAAATGGACCAATAACGCTTGATAATGGTGATCTTGTACAGGGTTGTGCTCCTATAGAAACGCCTAACATTTTAGGACCAAGTGTTATTATTGCAAACCCTATAGATCAAGTATTTACTAATTGTCCACAAATCCTTGCACATGAACTAGGACATGTTTTTAATTTACCTCATGTTGATGCTGAAGATAATATCATGCACGTTCCTTTAATAGACAATGTATCTATTAATCTAACTCAAGAACAAATTAATATAGCTCATGATGCAATTAAGAATCTTCCTGATTGTTAATCAAAAGGATCAATTAAAATTAAGAAAAAGAGGTGATTAAAATAAAAGGGAAACACTTTTCACATAAAAAAGAAAAATACTATTCGTATAGACAAAACAGCATAATACAAGAAAAATCACAAACCTCTAAAGATGATTGTGGTTGTGATTATGGAAATTCACCAGATAGTTTACCAGTAGATCTTCCGACAAATAATTGCAAAGAAAATCCTTGGCAATTTCCTCCTAAATCGCACTAACTACCTTAATTCTCAGGTCACCTTTACTAATTATATGTAAAGGTGACCTGAGGAAAGAAAGCGGCTTTAAAATTATGTTGTATATTCTATACATAAGAGGTTAACATAACACCTTATTATCGGGATTCAATGTATTTAAAAGACTATTAAAAGTCCTCCAGATTGTTTAACTGGAGGACTTTTGTGTTTACATAATTCTTGATATCAGAAGTAAAAGCAAACCCTTCTCTACATGATACACAATAACTTATTATTATTGTTCCTGGGTTTTTTTTCTACGTTTTTTTATACAAAACTATGGCTTACTGGGGAGAGCCTTGTCTTCGAATGATGTACTTACTAAACTATGGGTTCTAAACTTTCAATTAACGATATTGATACAAAAATCACATCTTCTACACCAGGTTCTTTTAATACAGCTATACCATCCCGGACATCAATTACCTTTACTCGGTTTATCGATTGTAATCCAACTGAATGAACATTTAATAATTGTTTATTTTTTTTGTGTAATTTCAACCGTTTGCGTATGGATATTACACAGGTGTCTACAAGACAACGACAATTATTGCATGTTGGCGCGCATGTTGACGGAACACATGTTGACGAATTTGTTAATGGCCTATAGGAAAAAATAAAACATATTGCCAAATCCAATTGTCCACCATCATTAGGAAGATTTGCTGTAACACTTCCACAGGAAACGTTCGAAAAATTCAACACAGCATTGCTTCTATTAACAGTTTGAATGTCACTAGGTGAATTTCTAAAATTAGATAAGACTTCTCTCATGTCCCTAACACTAATAATCTCTGTACACTCGCAATCTTGTTCTCTACACTTGCAATCTTGTTTTTTATCCACGACCTCACTTGTCCTTTCTAGTATTTTTAATATCATATGCATAAATACTAGAGTGTGAAAGTGAAGATGACCTAAGTCATTAACTGAAATTTGAAAGCTGATTTGCTTCATGCTTGTAATAGAACTATTGGATTCTATTACATTTTATTAGGATTTATTGCATTCTAGGGGTACCGCCAGCATTTTGGAAAAAAACCACGCTAAGCGAAAATACAATGAGCTGCCCATAGGGACAGCTCATTTACATAATTATCGTTCTCGGAAGTTGATTTTGTACCGCTCTTTCTCGTAATTCACTATGTTTTCAAAAGAAAATAGTGAAAGGCAAGGCGATGAATACATTTACAAAATGACAAAACTGTAAGAATACACGAATGTTTGTAAGAAAGTTCGATGTTTTCCTTTTTCTTTTTTTATTATAGTGAAAAAGAAGAACGAAATATTCTTTTATGTAGGAAAGGAAGATAATAATGATTGATCTATTAAATAAATGGATGTTAGAAAGTACAGGCAATTTTAATATCGTTGTAGGACTTACAGCACTTCTATTTTTGGGTTCAGTAATTGCACTTATTATTATTTACAAAAAAATTGGTAAACCAGATGAAAAAACAAATGCTATTTATTTAAAAATTATTTCTCGTATGTTTACTACTCAAATTCTAATGAATGCTATATTTATTTCTTTAGTTGGTAAAGATATTGAGAATTTCCGTCAAATCTTTATATTATTTGAAGCTTTTGTATTCTTTATTGGAGCTATTTATTCGTTTAAATTATATAGACAGGAATACAAATAATTCACTTATAAGAAACAATAAAAAACAGTAGTGATTTTACACTACTGTTTTTTATTGTTCATTTTCAAATGTAAACTTTTTATTTTTAGTTAACTGTATATTCTATACATATGAGGTTAACATAACGTCCTATTATCGGTAGCGAGGACAAGGTGGAATCCTTATGTTTACTTGGTTTCCTGTTTTACACTTGTCCAATTCATATGCATGATTTTATACATTGTTGTTATAGCAAGGATTCTAGCGATCTTTGCTATTTTCTTTTTTTTCTTTTTTTGTATAAAAATTTGTATAAATTATTAGATTGGTAGATGCAAAAGAAAATGTTATGTAGCAACTATAGAACGGCTGATAGCAGCTATGAATAAGAAGAATATAACACTAGAACAAGCTGTAAACTTAGTAATATCAAGTACTGAAGAAATTAACATAGCAACTGTTGCTATAGGTAGCGTAGCAGACACAGAACAGAAGAAATCATTTTGAAGTCGTTCTGTTTAGTAAATGAATTTTAAAATTTAATAGAAAAAAGAAAGAAGAATTTTTTAGGATTCTTCTTTCTTTTTAGTGTATGAACATTTTTAATTAGCGACCAGATTGTCCGCCAACTCTTACTTGTTGAGTTTGTAATACTTTTAAAGTAAGATCAAGAACGATTTTTTCACGTAATTTGTCAAATTCTTTCTCATGATTTTTATCACATGAATCATGATCATCATGACCATAACCATAATCATCATCATGATCACATGGTGAAAAATCAAGTTCATAAAATTCTGCACTAATTAATTCACAGAATGGTTGTTCATTATAGAAA
>NZ_JAKUFP010000063.1:0-8722 GCF_022663495.1 Bacillus cereus group sp. BfR-BA-01383 | reverse complement strand
TAGCCAATCACTTGACTAGCAGGGCTTACTGATATATTTAATTAACTTTGGTTATAATTGGTTAAATAAATCGTAACAGTTAGTTACCCTTTAAACGGACTATCCAAATGCAAATCAGCCGCATGTATAAACTTCACTTGTTTCACAAATAACGATCCTTTCTGTATTTAAAAAGTTTCCCTTTATTTTACCACGCAATGTCATATATTTCTTTGCATATTCTAGCGATTTATGACAAAATAGTTATAAGATTCTGATTTTAATTATTGGAGGGAATTTTCATGGGAGTATACGTTCTAACAGTCTTTGAAAAAGATGGTTCAAAAGCATTAGACGAATCATTCGAGGCGGCAACTGAAAAAGAAGCGAAAGCAAAAGGTGAATCTATTTTACAAGAAAAAGGATTGCACGAAAAAACACATCGCTGCACATCTTCTGCAGGTAAACTCGTTTTATTCCAGCGCTAAAAAAAGAAGCGTCATCCGCTTCTTTTTCACTCTACTATATCTTCGTCACACCACGTAAACACCACATCTAGAATGCGATTACCGATACGTACGCGTTTATTCCATTTACCTGTTTGGATCTGATGTTGCAATTCCGCTTTCATCTTTTCCGTCCAGTCGTGAATCGTTTCACTACCGTCGTACGGATATACGCTCGGAAACTCTTCCTGCAAAAGATGCAAGCTCTCTGCATCAAAATGAAAATGAAAGAAGTAGTTTGCTGTAAGCGATGGTTCTTGCAATTGTAAAAAATGATCATCAACTTGCTTTCTATTTCTATAGAAAGTAAAGATATTCACTTTACCGCTCGTAATTTGGTCAATTTGAATTTCGTGCTTCTCTATAATCACGTCTTGCCCACCTCGTTGTATACTACCTTTAGTATATATGTCTTTTGCAACAAAGTTAACCATTTTCGCGCGAAATTCATTTCCTTCATTATAATCCCGTACCTCCAAGTACGATCAGAACAAATAAAAAAGTTGAAGGGGAGCGATCACATGTATTTCGGAAGCAAAGGTTGGTATGTAAAAGAACTTAAAAAATTAGGTATTCGTACTTACGAAGGTAAAAAACTAGAATCTTATCGTACGCATGTGTTATCTAGTTTACTTGAGAGAATGAAGAAAGCTTCGGCTTAATAAAAAAAGCAAGAAGCTACTTTTTAAAGTGGCTTCTTGCATTTGAACAATTCACTATCCTTTGTACTAATCATATCCTAAGCGAACAACATTCCCTTCCATATTATTGTTTAAAGTCATTACGAATTGAGCTATATATATTTAAATTATTTTTTGTTTTTTTCTTTTATCTTCTCAACTTCATTTTTTATATCCTCAGATATAGCCACATCAATATTCCCTTTATATTTCTTATATTCTTGGAATAACATGTTTGCATTTTGGTTGAATGTCATCAGAGTTCCACTAGGAGATTCTGTTTGTTCTTTTAAAGATGTAATAGTTCCATACATCTTTTTGTATTCATCATAAAGTTCTTCATACTTATTTGGATTTTCTTTCGCAGCTTCAGAAACAGTTTTTAATTGCGCCTCCATATCACTATATATAACAGAAGATTGTGCCACCATTGAATTGAGCGATTTTTTCTTAGCATTGACAGCTATGTTGAAATCCCGGCGGTCATCAATTGCTTGAGACCAAGCCTCTGAATATTGTGGTAAAACAATATCAGCAACAAACCCCATTAGTTCAATATTATTATAAAATTCCGCTGCGGCTTGAACATAACCAGCTTCTCGCTTTTTCTTTTCTTCCTCTTCTTTGGCATTTTTTTGTAATACATTCATACTCACAAGAGCTATAATGATCACAACAATTCCTAAAATTCCCCCGATTATCTTTTTGTTCATGCTGACTCCCCCATTTATGTATAATTATTAAATTATATTGGTAAAAGCAAAATAAAAGCACTCTTTCGAGTGCCTTTAACTATTCAACTTTTAATGTAATTTCTTTACCTGTCATACCGCCGCGAGCTTTTAAAACTAATCCTTGTGCATCAGCAGGTACATCAAAGATGATTTTACCTGTTTGAGATAAACCAGGGTTAAGTTGCTTTAAGAAGAAATCAGATTGACCGCCGTTACCTACATCAAAAGCCGTTTGAGCTTGTGTAGAGTACGTAAATTCACGATCTTTATTATCAACTAATTTGAAGCTGTTAGCATCAACAGTAATAGCATCTTTTTGATTGTTTGTAACTGTAACTTCAACTACTTTAAACACACCTTGTGCTTTTTCTTTTAAATATTCGCCACCTACAGAATCTACTGATTCAACAGATCCTACAGCGATTTTAACTTTAGAAGACTCACCTTCTTTAGAAAGTTCTTTTTTAGGTTCTTCTTTAGTAGCTGGAGCATTAGTTTCTTGTTTTGGCTCTGTAGAAGATTTTTCTTTTTGATCATCCCCGCCACCTAATGCCGTTCCAATGATACCTAGTACGATTAAACCGATAAATCCTAAACACCCAAACTTAAAAATTTTACCCATTAAATACTTCCTCCAATGATAATATGTAAGATTTAGAAACTCATCATATCAGATGACCCGTCTTCTTTGTGTCGTATTTTGTCGAATGAAAACAAAAAATAAAAGAGAATTTTTCCCAAAATATCGTTAAAAAACGGAATTCAAGAGGGAATTCCTTCCTTTTCATCTTTATATGAACAGAAAATCTATTAATTCCCTCCTATAACTATGTTTTTCTGCCCACTTCTCCCTATTTAAAACTTCTCTCTCACAATTCCAACAAATGTATACACAGCACCTTTCTGTTCCCTTCTATCTAGTACTAATGCAATAAGCGCACAAGCTAAAAATGCTATAATAAATCTAACTAAGCTAAGGGGGAACAATTATTTTGCTTGGAAAATGCATTCAATTTCATAAGTTTGGCAATCCGAAAGATGTATTACAGGTTAAATATAGAAATATAGAACCATTAAAAGATAATGACGTTTTCGTTCGTATGCTAGTCAGACCGATTAATCCATCTGACTTAATTCCAATCACCGGAGCGTACGCACATAGAATTCCTTTACCTAACATACCCGGTTATGAAGGTGTTGGTATTGTAGAAAATGTAGGCGCGGGCGTTTCTAGAGACCTTATTGGCACACGTGTTTTACCTTTACGCGGAGAAGGCACTTGGCAAGAATATGTGACAACATCGGCTGACTTTGTAGTCCCTATTCCTGATTCCATTGATGATTTCACAGCGGCACAAATGTATATTAATCCCCTTACAGCATGGGTTACGTGTACAGAAACATTAAACTTAAAACGAGATAGCGTTTTATTAGTGAATGCTTGTGGATCCGCTATTGGACATTTATTTGCTCAGTTATCGCAAATTTTAAACTTCCAACTCATTGCAGTGACAAGAAATAGTAAACATACAGAGGAATTACTACAGCTTGGTGCCCGTCATGTAATCGATACTTCCACTGCCCCGCTTCATGAAACAGTTATGAAGTTAACAAACGGAATAGGTGCAGATGCTGCGATTGATTCTATTGGAGGATTCGACGGGAATGAATTAGCGTTTTGCGTACGTCCAAATGGACACTTTCTAACTATCGGTCTTCTATCAGGCGTACAAGTAAACTGGGCAGAGATTGTCACGAAAGCAAAAGTGCACGCTAACATATTTCATTTACGACACTGGAATAAAGACGTATCACCGTATAAATGGCAGGAGACGTTTCGTCACTTAATCCGTTTAGTAGAAAATAAACAATTATGTTTTATGACGGTACATTCTACATACGACTTAGCAGATGTGAAAACTGCGGTTGATGTTGTGCAGTCTGCTGAAAAAGCAAAAGGAAAAGTATTTTTAACGAGTTATGAAATGTAATGAAAGGATCCATTTTGCTCTATTTTTTCAAAATGGATTTTTTATTCTTTATAAATCTAGATTTAGTATCTCCGTTTCACTTACCTAAAAAATAATATTGTCAACAGAACTAGCATAGGACTACAATCATTCTTTATCTCCTTGGGTTGCTCCATTTCCTTTTTTATTGATGCTTCTCTCCTTCTTCTTTCGCATGTCCACTTTTTTGTTTTCCCCTGCTCTATAACCAAAGTAAAGTAGCGCACAAGTAATAATGGAACCTACAATGTATCCTAAAAAACATCCTAACCAAAACATAATGTAACTGCCCCCAATGCATTATAAATTCTATGTAACAAACCTCTTTAATTGCTCAATCGTTTATTTCCATGAACTACATACTCTCTAAGGCGTTCTCGGTACCTCCGTTTTTCATTACAAATTGGAAACTTTCCTTAACCACTCCCTCTATGAACAATCTATCTTCTCCATGTACATCACCATCTCTACATTTATTCATACCACTAATTCTCCCATTTCCTCAAACTACGATTTTATTATTTATCACAAAGTTCACACTCACGTTAAATAGCTGTAAAGATTACTGTATTTCTGACTTTTCCCCTTGAAAACGTTATATACTACATTTGAAATAAGCAAGTACGTCTGCTTATTATCAAAATTCCCATGCGATACCCTTTATTAATTGCTAGGAGCAATCCTAGCTTTTTTATACAATTTTATTAAACAAAAGAAAAATAGAAGTGAAAGATCTTATGGCCTAAATTAACAGAATGGCCCTTTTCTTAAAGAATAAAGCCAATTCTTTTTACTTCTCAACTTGAAAACAAAAAATCCCCTCAAAGCATAAGCTTCAAGGGGTGAGCCTGTTTTTTATTCTATTATATACGTACAGCTGTACCACTTACAGCGACCATTAACATTCCATCACGAACAACTTCATAATCTACGTCAACACCAACGATAGCGTTCGCACCTTTTTGTTTTGCAAGTTCTTTCATTTCATTCATTGCAATATCACGAGCTTCTTTTAACTTGCTTTCATAAGCACCAGCACGACCACCGACAACATCGCGAACTGAAGCAAATAAATCACGAACAATATTTGCACCCATAATAGCTTCACCATTTACAATATCAATATACTCAATAATTTCTTTACCTTGGATTCCAGACGTTGTTGTTACAATCATGACTGACACTCTCCTAATAACTTATAGTTTTTTTATGTGCTTTCTTATGTCTTTATTATGACATGGAAAAAGTATCTAATCTATTGAATTACCTTACATGAATGTGACAATTCTGTAAGAATTAAATATTATTTTACCTTCTTCTTACAATCACTACATTAATTGACAGAAAATTGTTATAATTAAGTTGGAGGAGGGGATAAAATGAAGCAAATCACTTATATATGCGCCCTTAGCGTTCTATCTTTCACTTTAATTGGTTGTACAAGCACCTCAGCTACAGATAAAACTTCACAAGCTAAGCAAGAACATACACAAAATACCTTTCAATTAAACTCCGCAAATATTACAGACATTGAATTACTTAGAACAACCGATAATGATATTTCCAAATCTCAAACAGATAATGAGGAAATGATAAAGTCTATCGTTTCAGCAGTTCAAAACGGAACACCGAAAACAATCACACTAGATCCACAAAAGAAACAATCTACGCATTCTACTATAACCGTTACATATAAGGATGACTCAAAAGAAGAGTTTTTTGTGTGGGTTGATAATAAAGAACAAATTACGATCGCTAAAGATGAGAAAAAAGATAAAATTGATGGTGTAATATTGAATATTGAAGACGTTAAAATGATGAAGGATTTTTTTAAGAAAACATCTTAAAAGATGTCTTCTCTTTGTACATTAAAAAGGCCTACCTATTTCCGTAGGCGGGCCTTATCTTTATTACACAATATCAAAGTATACTCTCTTTTCCTCTGAATTTTCATGTAATTATACATATTCACAACAATGCATGTAGTAAATTCTAAATTGTGGGCATGTTCTACAAAATTACTTCTTTTAAAAGAAGTAACTTATCAATTTTTTACTAACTTTAGCTATATAGGGTCACCATACATAACAAGTAAAAGAGGAGTGAAATTTCACTCCTCTTTTACTTGTTATGTATTTCAACACGCATTAGATCGCTACTAGAATTTTGCTTCTCTAAGCTTATCTCTATTTTAAGATTGTTTTTATTTATATCAAATTTACCTGTGCGTGTATTAGAAGCCACTATATTATCAATCTCTGTACTCAAATTTAAGTTTGGATTTATCATAGTGATCCACTTTTCCCCTAAATCTATTAACGCCTTATTACCTTGACCTCTATCAATTACAAAATTAACAGTAAAGTTATTTTCATCATCACCCTTGACAGTGAAATTCCCATAAAATTCTGGAATCCCCTCTAATACCGGAGAGAATAAAACAATCTCTGAACCTGGACCGCCTATCGCTGCATACTTTAATTCCGCATTATATTTTGTGTTGATTTGAGTAACAAGATTTTGTGCTTCCTTAGATACAGATCTTTTCAGTACAGATGAGCTCTCCATCCAACCTTCATAATAATAAATATCATCGTCTGCTAAATCTTGCGGGATAACAGTAGGCTTTGACTCAGGCTCTTTTTCTGGTTTTTCGAATTTAATAATTGCATTGTATAAGAATTGTGCATATTGCTCACGAGTTACAATTTTGTAAGGTTCAAACATATTATCGCCCGTGCCAACAGCAATTTTATTTTCTTGTAATGCGCTGATAGCATTTGTTGCCCAGTAATTTTTATTTACATCTTTGAAAGTGGTAGTAGATGTCGCTTTTAATTGAAAGGCATTTGTTAATACAGCAGCCAATTGTTCACGTGTTAAAATACTATCTGGACCAAATTTCCCATCGCCAAATCCACTTATAATACCAGCTTTACTAAGAGTTAAAATCTCTTTTTCAAACATATGATTTTTCACATCTGTGTAAGGGTTTGGTAAGTTAGGTTCATCCGCTGGCTTCAAGTAGGCATATAACATTCTAGCTACTTGTCCACGTGTAATACTATCACCAAAACCAAATATTCCATTTCCATAACCCGATACAATATTTTTCTCTTGTAAATCCATAATCGCTTTATAAGACCAGTGATTTTCAGGAACATCTTTAAATCCTATTGTGTTTTCTGCTTGCACATTTGTTAGAGGAGTTAGTGTTGTTGATGCAATAACTGTCCCTGCCAAAATTAGTTGTTTAAAATTCATAATTGAATCCCCTTATCCTTAAAATAATATGTTCATAAAGAATATTGCACACATCTTTTTCCATATTAACATACAAAAATCTTCATTGTAGGTTAATTATGGATATTTTAAGTATATTATTCCATTGGATATCGTTTACAAAATGAAAATCATAATAACTCGTTTCCAATGCGCATTCTTTTCCTTTATCCATTTTAAAAAGATATCATTTACGAACTCAAAAAATCCCCCAAAAGCATCAGCTTTAAGGGGATTTTCCTATCATCTTCTCTCTTCATACAACCGATTTGCTTTATAAGAGCAAACGAAAAACAGACATGTCGCAACAGGGATAAACGTCCAAAAAAGTCCTCTCATTAATGCAAATGGCGTTTCAAATAAGAATGACCATAAAAATGATACACCTTGCTTATCCCATAATCCTGGCGTCAAGTATAGTTCTTTCGGATTTACAAATGCGTCTAAATTAATCGTGTTATTATACATAAATAGGAGTAATATCGGCAAATAACAAATCGCTAATTCTAAAAATGTTTTAGACAGACGCTTATACTTCCCTGCTCGTGACATTTGATCTGAAAAAATGTCATCTTCACTTTCCTCATTTACCTTTTTAAAATAGTACGTACCTGACCACCGATTACCAGCTATATGCTCCCAGCCACTATCTTCAAATAATGTGCAGTAATTAATAAAATCACTTTTTCTACTAAATACTCTATGATCTATTTTAATCGTCGCATCTTCTGTATCTTGCGTATTAGTATTTTTATATTTCAAAGTTTTATATAAAAACTGTGCATACTGTTCACGCGTTACCGTACTATATGGCCCAAACTTTCCTTCCCCTATACCAGCTGCAATCTCGTTTGACTGCACGGCACTAATCGCATTTTCACCCCAAAAATCGTTTGGAACATCGTTAAATGTATGTTTTTGTTTCGCAGAAAGATGAAAAGCATTTGTAAGAATTTGCGCCATTTCTGCACGATTCACAGAAGCTTTCGGTCTAAAATCCCCTTTCTCATCCCCTTTAAATACCCCTGCATTCGTTAACATTAAAATTTCCTCAGGGAACATCGTAGAGTTCTCGTTAATATCACCATAAGGATTATTAAACTTAGATCCATCTTTTAATATGTAAAGAGCATTATTATTACTAAACGTTCCACCTTGTTTATTCGGAAGCATTACACGATACACTAAAGCCGCTACTTGCTCCCTCGTCGCAACATCTCCAAAACCAAATATCCCATTTCCATAACCGGAAATAATATTTTTACTCGCTAAATCTTTAATCGCAGGATAAGACCAGTGCGATGTTGGCACATCGGAAAAAGTAGCTGACTCCGCAGCTTTAATCTCACCAACATCCGCACACAATAAAGCGCTTCCAATAATGGTTAATGAAGTAATTGATTTTAATAGTTTTGTGAACATAAAACCCGCTCCCCGTCTGTCTGAAGTGAACCCTGAAAACGGGACACCTATTAAAACACCTAAACCATCTGTTCCCTAAATTCTTTAGGGGATAGGTGGTTTAATTTTTC
>NZ_JAKUFP010000062.1:0-8748 GCF_022663495.1 Bacillus cereus group sp. BfR-BA-01383 | reverse complement strand
TCTATTATAAATTAAAAAGGCGAGATATTCGACGATTCAATCGTCGAATATCTCGCCAAGTGGAACTAAATGGAGTTTTTCAGTGCCCTCAAAAAGGTGCGTGATCAGTATGGAAAAGGAAAATTTGTTTAAATGGAAGCATTATCAGCCTGAACTAATCTTATTAACAGTAAGGTGGTACCTACGGTACAATTTGAGCTTCCGTAACCTGGTGGAAATGCTGGAGGAAAGAGGATTATCAATTGCTCACACAACGATTATGTGCTGGGTTCATCAATATGGATCTCAATTAGAAGAGAAAGTACGACATCATCTTAAATCAACAAATGATTCGTGGAGAGTCGATGAAACCTATATTAAAGTAAAAGGTCAATGGTTGTACTTATATCGAGCAGTTGATTCAGAGGGTAATACAATTGATTTTTCTCTAAGTAAATCAAGAGATAAACAAGCAGCCAAGCGCTTTTTCAAGAAATCCTTGGCTTTTTCGTATGTTTCTAAACCTCGCGTGATAACGGTAGATAAGAACCCTGCCTATCCTGTAGCGATTCAAGTGTTGAAAGAAGAGAAACATATGCCTGAAGGCATACAACTAAGGCAAGTTAAATATCTCAATAATATAGTGGAACAAGACCACCGGTTTATTAAAAGACGAGTTCGTTCTATGTTAGGATTAAAGTCATTTAAAACAGCAATCTCTATATTGAGTGGTGTTGAAGTCATGCATATGATGAAAAAGAGGCAACTTGTTTTACCGGAAAAGTCTGTCCAAAACCAGAAAGAATTTATTCATAAATTGTTTGGCTTAGCTTCATAAGATAGAAATGAAGAAAAAATTGTTACTCTATGTTTCTAACTAACATTTTTGCACCAGAACCATTAAAACTGTTCATTCCCTATATAAACAAAGGCGAAGACTTCAAACAGACTTCGCCTTTTCGGTGTATCATGAATTGTAACAATAACAAGTGGTAACATAATCTTTCCTCATACTTTCATGTTTCTGTTTATCACTTAGGAAACATTGCAACAGAACCAATCGTTAAGTATTCGATATATCTTTATTTATTGCATTTTCTAATGCTGTAGAATATCTAAAAATAGGAGAATTATGTGTGGAATTATTTATATGATCTTGAATTGAAAGAATTAAAGCGGTCAATTCCCGATAGCAAGATATATCAGCTTGTCCCTTAACTTTAATCATTTTGTTTACTTTTGAAGTAACTTTTCTTTTTACTCTATCAACTTCTTGGTCCAAATTAGGAAATCTAATGAATGCGTCTGAATATTTGCATGTATATATAAAGAATAGATTGGCAGTTCTATGGAATTTATTTTTCTTCATCAAGTTGTATAGTGTTATTGATGTTAAAGTTTTTCTTATTTCCGTTTCTGTTTTTTTGGATAATACAGAAACGTTCCCATGAAAACTCAAGTATTCTATTAAAAATTTTTCGCATACCAGTAAATTGTCAGGTAATCTGATTTGCCATTTTATATTAGTTAAGCCATCTCCCACTATATTTTTATTTTGAAATTCATGCATTTTATGTCTTTCATACATTTCGATGAATTGAATGTCAGCATATTTTAAATTATTTTCTATTATAGAAATAATTTCTATGAAAATTGAATCAGAATCGGGAATGGTAGAAAATGTTGATCCATCTGAAGTAATACCATCCTCCAGTTTCAGGATTGTTCCTTCATCTATCAACAATTCTTCAAATTTATTTGCTTCTGCTTTTACGTAATTATTTATTTTATAGACAAGGGGAGCGTAAAAATTTTGATATCGCTCTTTTTGATATTTTTCATCTTCTCGTTTTAAAGTTAATTTGTGAGAAAAATATTGTGCAGTTCCTGCTGAAGCAAATGCGCCAACAACTGTTATTGCGTGTTCCCAACCTAAAGCCATCTTTATAAACCTCAACCTTCAATATATTTGTATACTAAATTATAATGTTTTTTCAGGGAACTTGATATTAATTTAAAAATTTGAATGATATAAATTTCTCTTATTATTCCGTTTTCTAATTACGATACCGTGTTTATTTACCATAACTCCCTAATTCGAATTTGGCGTAGAAATAGCACTGGTATCCCAAAGTTGCACGCAAGGGAACAAATGGGTTTCTTGCTAAAATAAGTGATTCGTGGAAATGGGCAAATTCGGAGTTAAGACTTATAGGAAAAGAAAAAAAAGTTCCATGCCTATTAATCCATTAAGACAGGTTGAGCCTAAAGCAAAAAGGATAGGATCAAGGTTCATGAATCGATAACATAAGAAACAAAAAAGGACCGTATTCAGGTCCTTTTTTGTTTCTTATAGAAGCATTTTGTTTGTAAAAAGCTTTTAATATAAGGCATGTCTACAAGTTGAAATAGTCAATATGGAATAAGTTTTTACGTAAATGAGAGGAACTACATCTGAAGATAGAAGTACCTACAAATTTTAATTGCTATTTATGTTATATGAGATTATGACACCAAGAGAAGTGAGTGATGGGGGATTACTCCTAATACTTTACGAATGAAATTGAAGCGTAGTTGTTGCTTTTATTGTGGAACAAAACTGCATATAATATTAACCCCAATACATTTGTGTATAGTTTTCCTAAATTACATTTGATAATATAGATAAATGGACATTAAATATATAATATATTAATAGTTAGGGAGATATTAGAAATGAAAAGAACACCTGAATTTATACTGGGATTAATTGGTGGTATTTTGGGAGTAATAGTTTCTCTTATTATATTGATGATAGCTATTACTGCTATGGATGGTTATATTGATTATAAAGTTTTGACTTATTACTCTATTTTATTAATTATTCAAATAGGGCTGTTAGTTTTGGCATGTTCAGTAAATAAGGTTAACAATATAGCTTACGGACTTTGTATGATATTGCTCCCATTAGTAACATTGGTTATGTCATTATTCCTTTTATTTATTCCAGTAATTCTTCAAATTATTTCTGGTGGATTTGCGTTTCGATCTTTAAAACAAGAATCTAATTAAAATATTTAGCTATTCCAAAATCATGGTAAATATATAAGGGGAAATTTAAATAATATTTTTGAAGGGTGGTATTGTAATTTGAAACGCACTGTAGAATTTGTAATCGGCTTAATCGGAGGAATCTTAGGACTCTTACTTTCTTTATTTATTGTAATTGGATGTATTTCCTACACAAGTTCTAATACTAGTTCTGGGGGTATTGAAGAATATATTATTATTACTTCTAGCATCGCCTTAATTATTCAAATAGGCCTATTAGTATTAGCTTGTTGTGTTAATAAAATAAATAATAAAACCTATGGTATTTGCATGATTGTATTAAGTATAATTTCATTGTTTTTAGGTTTATTTATTTTATTCCTTCCAGTGGTTTTACAAATCATTTCAGGTGCATTTGCATTTAGACCTTTAAAACAGGAATCTAATTAAAACAATAACTGGCTAATGAATATAACAAAAAACTTTCTTATCACACAAACATGTTCCAAGTGTGAATACAAAAACAAAGATGTTAAAAATCTAACCGTTCGTGAGTGGGATTGTCCTTCTTGTGGCACACATCACGATAGAGATAGAAATGTAACGCTCAATCTTAGAAACAAAGCAATTCGTCTTTTAGCCCTAGGAACAAAGGGGATAGCCTACTGAATTAGAAACCGTTAAGTTTCTGTACTTATTACTGATTGGAAAGTAGTCGTCAGTGGAGATGCGGCTTATGGTAGTATAGGCGGAGAGGCTAAATTTGGAACGAAAAAGGAATTAAGTGTTGGCCTTGGTATTGGTTTGGAAATAAAGTTTGGCGCAGAGAAAGGCTAAATTGTGGTATTTATTAAGGAGGAATAGTTTTTGCTTTCATTACAGGTATTTAGAAAAATTTTAATTATTTTTGGTCTTATTGCTGTTTCTCTTAGTTTATTAGCCCTTTGGTTTGGAGCAGATGCAACAATTATAGAGAAAATGATGCTATCTTTAATTTTCGGTATAGTTATGCCACTAGCTGGTTTTATTTTTTATAAAATCACGTCTTTATTTTTAAAGTAGTAATTATTTTTTTAGAGGAACTTCGTATGTAAAATGTATATATACCAAAATTACCGATTGGAGATGAATTATTACCTATTGGTTCTGTAGTCTTTGTAGAAGAAATTGATCAATTTCTTATGATTTATGGAAGAAAACAATAACAAGCTGATAATAAATTATGAGATTATGTCTCTTGTCCATATCCTCATGGTAATTTATCAAAAGAATATAATGTATTCTTTAACCATAACCATATTGTTCATTTATTATTTAAGGGTTTTGAAACAGAGGATGAATTAGAATTAAGAGATAAATTATCTGAGCTTTAGTGAAAATGGGGAATATATTATATGATTTTAGGAATTTCATATTTTGATATTTTTTGTATCGTAATGATTGTTTCATTTTTTTTTCATTTTTTGGAGATTGAATGTATGGTATAACAAGAAACATAATGTCCCTAAGGTTTTTCAATGGTTTCCTAGAAAATGGGGTAAAAGAAAAGTTTCAGAGCATTTATCACAATTAAATGAAAAGTTAGTGGCTGAAGGTAAAGGTATTTGGGTTACAATGTATAAATCTATGCTATAGATTTATACATTGTAACGATTCCTTGTACAGTCAAAAAATATAAATCTTAATACATATATGGTTAAAGAAATGTTGATTAAGTAAATTTATGGTGGGGAGGGGGAAAGGATGGGGGTGTCATACAGGTTATCGGTAAATAACAATTTTAAATTTTGATGAGTATGTAGGCTTATTAAAAAATAATAAAATAGTTACCGCAATTGTAAAATTTTATAATGATAAAAAAGAAAGAGGAATCACTATGAAATTATTACGTTCAGTTCTCATTCTCACTTTTGTTTTATTGTTAAGCGCATGCAATACAGCAACAAAAGTCACAAAGGTTCAAAAAAATGGCGAAACGACTTTGAAAATTGGCTCCCTGCAAGGGTATTACGATGTGCAAACGCTTAAAGCTGGAAAAGGAATTGTGGAAATTCCTTATGAAGCAGCTGTTGAAGAAGGTACGATTTTATTGCAAGTAACAAAAGATGATAAGGTCATTTATGAAGAAGAAGTCACTTCTCAAAAAGAAGGTTTGCTTTCTTTTGAAGCCCCAAAATCCGAATCATATGATTTAATTGTACGTGTGAAGGGTGAAGAAGAGAAAGCCAAAGAAATTCAAATACATACGAAGCTATAAAAAACGGCAAGTGGAGTGTACCCGCTTGCTGTTTCCATTTTCAGACCATGATTTGTATATTGGAGGTTCAGCTTCACTTGGACAAGTCGGTGGATTTGTAAAGGTAAGTTCAAGAGGGTTTAAAAAGGTTGAGAGGAAAATCGGAATGAAGGAATTTTGAGGAATTAAAGTTATTGTTGTAAACGAACATTCTGCGGAAACAGTTAAGTTCGTTAAGCCATCAGTAAAAACAACAGCTACAAACAAAGCTGATGGTTCTAAAGAATTAGACGCTACAAAATCTGTAACTATCCAAGATAAAGTGGAATACAAAGACTTAATCGTGGATAAAGAGTATGTTGTAAAAGGCAAACTAATGGATCAAGCAACAAACAAACCATTATTAGTTGATGGTAAAGAAGTAACAGCAGAATCCAAGTTTACTGCAAAAGAAAAAAATGGTTCTATCACATTAGATTTCACATTTAATGCTTCTGCATTACAAGGTAAAGAAGTAGTTGTGTTTGAAGAACTGTATCAAGACAATGTCTTAGTTGCTATTCACGTTGACATTGAAGATAAGGGTCAAACAGTGAAATTTAAAGAGGTAAAACCGGAACAACCTAAATCAGAATAGCAGAACCCAGATAAAAATACTCCGACATCAGAGCAACCTAAAGAAAAAGTAAAAGAAGAACCACGACCTAAGAAAGAAAGTGAATCTAAAATTGGATTGTTACCTCAAACAGGTACTAACCTTACAGGTTGGATCTCTATTGCTGCAGGCGCATTACTGTTAATTGTTGGTGGAGTGATTTTCTTAAAACGTAAAAATGCATAGTAATTAAAAAATAAGCACATCTGTTTTTTAACAAGATGTGCTTATTTTTATTTTAATAATTTAGTCCTATATACAGTATCTTAATCTATTTGATTATTTTTGAGTTGTTGTAATAATTCCAGGACAGTAAAACAGTCAGCGGCTGCTCGGTGTTCAATCGTTAATTCCGTCGCAGCGCTTAACTTTCCTATGATTCTAGAAAAAGAATAGTGTATTTTTTCATTTTAGGGTATATTTTGTTTTTTTAACTTAATAGCGATGGGGTATCGCCACAGATCCATCAGCTTAAGGGTTTAGGCCATAACTAGAAAAAGACAGTCCTTGATATTTTGGGTGTTGCTTATGAATAGACCACTTCTACTAATCGAGTAGCATAGTAATAAATTTAAGACCCGTCAGGCTTTATTTACAAACGAAAAAGAATCTTTATTTTCAATAAATCTTTTTTGATCTCGAACGGATTGAATTGCTAAAGTTTGCGAATTTCTTGCTTTAAGTGCATCTTGGATCCCGATTGTCATGAGCTTAATAAATAGAATCGTAATAAAGAATGAAACGAGAGTATAAAAAATAATCCACCATGAAAGATTCATTTCATAACGATTTAATCCAATAAGGCCTGCCCAGTCATTAGAAAGAGAAACAGGTTTGAACTCTCCGTCATTGAATTCTCGCATTTGTATCCCGCCAATTACAATGTCAAGCAACGCTAAATGGATAATGAGTATGAGTGTTTGGACGATATGTTCCATGAATAATACAAATAAGCGGTCAAGTAATAAGACTCGTAAGTGTTTTTTGATAATATGAAAACGGCTAGCACCGAGTAATTGTGAACTTAAAATGTAATCTCGTTTCATAAATTCATCAACCTCTGAGGATATATATAAAGAAAGTGTAGGCAGAGCGACGAAAATAAGTACGAGTACTTGATAAAACGTAAATGAAATATTTGGGTCTAATCTATCAGCATTTGATGTGATTACAATATTAACGGGCGTGATGAGTATAAATGCGATAAATAGAGTTGGAATATAATAAAAAACTTCTGAGCATGCCTGGAAAAATCTCTTGAATTTTGGAGCATATAAACTTAAGAGGATTCCTATACATGTTCCACATAAAATTCGAAAGAAGCTAATTGCCACGGCTAATAAAATGGTGAATTTTGCTCCTTCTACAATTTGTAAGAAAACAGACTCTCCAAAACGATCAGATCCAAAAGGCGGCATTAACGATGGCGGAAAGGGGGCCTTTCCAAGTAATTCGTTATTGTCATTGTAAAGTAACTGAGGAGCTTTTGGGATGTTATCTTTAAAGAACCAACTATAAATAAAACTAGCTGAAACAAGTATGAATAGATAAGTAAAGCCGATTAAAAAGGGTTTTGATTTCCAAATAGATTTCATAGAGCTTCTCCTTTCAATTGCTTTTGCCATCTATTCATCATGAAAGAGATTATTTGAAAAATGGCATAAAACGGTAAAATGATCATGACAAGTATGATAAATGCAGCAGGAGGTGAAATAAACGCTTTCTTAAATAAAAATTGAATAATGCCTTGCATATTAAAAATAAATTCTAAAATGAATAAGTTAGAAAGTAAGAAAACAAAAATCGTTTTTAAATGGTGGAAGAAGTGGATAGATATATTTTTGAATAAATGAATGCATAGTATATAACTTGATGAAAGGCCTTTTCCATATGCAACTTCTACGTAATGTTTTCCATGTTCTTCTTTTATGTATAACACCATCATCCGAAACATTTGTAATGTTGGTAAGACAGCTAAAGATAAAATAGGGAGTAAATAAGCTCGATTTTCATTAAAAGAAATAATGGTGACAGGAGATTCCCCGAATTTCCGAAGTACCCATATGAAAAATATTTGCAAACAAATCATCATCATCATATCAGGGACAGCTTCTAATATGAACACAATTCGGTTTATCCATTTTTTTATATAATCTTTTGCTAAAAAATAAAAAAATGCCATGTTAGATGATAAAAAGAGTGCAAGCAAAAAGGCTACAAATAATACAGTAAATGAATATAGGTAAGGTTCTAAAACAGTTGGAAATAATGGTGTTTTTTTGAAACTACCAAATTTCGGGTCTGATCCTATAACCACTAATGATTCAGGGGAGAAAACCTGTTTTAACATAGTAACGATCTGATTAAAAAAATAAACTGGCTGAAAGGTGAATCCTTGTTGAGTGATAAATAAATAAGGTAAATTTAATAATAGTAAGAGTGATAAAAGAATCGATGAAAGCTTAATTGTGAATTGAGATACTTTATTTAACATTAAATCCCTCCGACATCTTTTTACAACATTATACAATAAATTCTATGTTATTGTTTTATTTTTCTGAAAAATAAAAATACTATTAGACTTTATAGTATGGAGCATATATTTACAAGTTAATAAAGTGATAGTAGGGACCCAAGCTCTATGTCTATCAAGATAAAAGGACGAGTGAACCTAAAACAATAAAAAGAGAAAAATGCACAAAATTCCCATTCTGAGGTAGTTGTTTTTCTTAGCTTGATGGCTATGGGGTACCGCCACACATCCATCAACTTAAGGATTTAGACTATTCTTAAACTTAAAAGCACGTTACTATTCTCTTATGTTAATGAGAAAGGGTGACGTGCTTTT
>NZ_JAKUFP010000061.1:0-13027 GCF_022663495.1 Bacillus cereus group sp. BfR-BA-01383 | reverse complement strand
TGTGGAGATAGCCTAATAAATTAGAGTTCGATAGAACTCTTTACTTAGGAATCCCCCTCTTCTAAACGAAGTGAAAGTGGGGGTAGTTCAATGCGTTTGTTTTACCTGTTAGAAAAAAACGGACGAAAATCTCACCGTTACGAAAAGAAAACAGTCTTTGATATCTTAGGTGTTGTGTATGATTGTACGTTGTCACAAAGTTTCCAAGTTGCATAATATTTTTAAAAACACCTATTTAATAGGTTTATTTGTTATGCACATCTTTAGTGTAGTCGTAGAAATTTCGAAAAACACATTCACATATACCCTCTTGTCCCCCTTAGCTTGATGGGTATGGGGTATCGTCAGCATTTCGAAAAACCCCCACGCTAAGCAAAAAAAAACAGCCCCCACAAGAGAGGCTAGTTGACGTAAAATTCGTTATCGGTAATAAAGAGAATAACTTTGTTTTATTATGTTAGAAAAGGGAGCCTTGCTGCTTCAAAGTGCGTACCACGTGGCTCAGGTAGAATTATACCATTAGTAGTACTGAAAACAGAGATACTCACTTCATCTCTAGCTGCTAATTTTAAGATAGCAGAAACACTTGCCTCATCACCCGTTTCAACTGGATTTGCACCAAAAAAGCCATTATCAGTTACTATAGGAATGCCGTTTACCCGGATATTAATTACAACTCTATAATTTGCTGTCACATCATTAGGGAAAAATGCAACACTTGCTATAATCGAATATACTCCATTTTGTTTTAGAGTAAAAGTTGATGTACCAGGGTCATATTCATTGTTTAGATCAAATATTTCATCTGGATATAAAACTGGAAATACCGGAGTTACTGCAGAAATACTTTGTTCTGCAGTAACATTTACAGCCCTAAACGCTGATTGTGGGAATCCTTCCTGAATAGGAACAGGAAACGCACAAGGATTGAAATGCATTTTATTTTTTGATGACATAAATAATCAAGCCCCTTTGTTTACATTTAATATATTAAATGTAAAATAGGTCTGTTTTTCTTGTATACTTGTCTCTACTTGCACAAGGAAAAGCAATAATATATATCGTATACATATAAAGTTTACATAAGGCATCATTATCGGTAGTTAATTAAATAAATTATGATAGATCCCATCACAATATCACCGCCTATAGTTAGGGGACCATATAAAACACGATCAGATAGATCATCTGTTTTATGGGGGTAGCAGCTTATCGTTATTCATATTTCTCTGACTGTATCCTTTATTTATCAGAGTCTTTTAATATAGTCTTTTCTTTAGGAGGGAAGAATCAAGCTAGCCACAACTCCTGCATGGTCAGAAGGCCATAGTGCCGTTGGTGTACGATCCTCTTGCTCTTCTCCTACAACGTCCACTTTTTCAACTTTGAAATCGCCTCGAAAGAGAATCAAGTCTATTCTAACAAATAGTTGCGAGATCAAATTTAATACATTAGCATCTTGGCAACATGTTAATCCATTGCCTTTTCCTGCGATAGTCCATGTATCTTTAAATCCAGCATTTATCAAAAGATTGTAAGATGGACCACTGCCGTCAGAATTTGAGTTGAAATCCCCTATGAATACTAAGGGAAGATCAGTCGCTCCCGGGCCAGTTAAAAGTTCGCGAGCTTGAGCGAGTTGTATTGGAAGTGTTTGGGGGATCTCAGGTGTAACGGGTTGTAAATGAGTATTTACGAGTCTAAATTTCTTTCCGGATATTTCGACATCAACAGATATAAAACCAAACAGGAGTTTTTCAACATTACCGCCAACTGGAACAGGAAGAAAAGCTTCAAAAATCTTTGTTTGTATATTTGAGAACTTAAGTCCTGAATTTTTTCGCACCAAAATCGCATCTCGATCTACAAATCGAACGTTGAAGCCGGTGCTACTAGGTAACGTAACATCCGTAGTGTCTACTATTGCTAAAACTTCATAATGCAATCCTCTTTTTTCTAACTCCTTGAGAAGGATCGAAACAAAATCATACTCTACTGCTACTTCAGAATTTTGAGGTAACAAAAGTTGCCATATTGCTGCTTCTTGAAGACCTATTATATCTGGTTTTTTTCTTGCAATTTGATCAGCAATAGCCTCTGCTCGTACCGGAAAATTTGTTGCTTGAAACAGTGTAAAGACCTCAGTAACACGTTGTGGTAGTTGCTCTGGAGTGGTTCCTACTAAAGGCGATAAGATAGTTCCAAAATAGATGTTCCATGTCATGATCGTTAGTGGTCCTTGGGGTTCTGGAATCGGAGGGACAGCAGGTGGAAAAGCAGGAAAAAGTCTATGACAGCATCTTTGTTTTGAAAAATATGAGTTCAAAACAATTCATCTCCTTTTTTTCGAAATTTAATATAATTATTTATATTCGAATCTAGTACTTTGGCTTGTATGTTTGTTTACGCCTAATAAAATTCATGATGTATATCTTATACATATAAGGTTAACATAACGTCCTATTATCAGCAGTTATCAAATCCCCGAAAGCATTTATACCAAGATTTTTCCAGCCTTCCGTTCCTTCCGCTGTATGCGGGATTTCATACAATACTGTTGCAACAGTATTTGACAGTTCAAACTGTTCTTTTAGCTTGCATGAAATCCTGCGTATTCTTAGCAGATAAAATCCGCGTTTTGCGGTCAGTACCCCATGCCCATCAAGCTAAGATTTCGAAGTACCCCCAAAACGATAAAATAAGTGTTTTTGTATTAAAGTTGCAAAGGATTTTGCTTTGAAGTATTTTTCTTTTTGAAGTTGTTAGATGAGGATCATATATCTTAACAGATTAATTTTTTGTATTATAAAAAAATTCCAATATTCACATAGATACTAATAGGTGATATTATATAAAAAATAAATGCGATGAAGAGAAGAGTAGATAAATTGGATTCTATACAGAGAGCTCCAGTAGCTGAAAAGGAGCAAGGGTACTTTATTGAATGAAACCTCTGAGCATCACATCGGAACTTTTTAGAAAAGGGGTGGTGTGACGGGAGCTCCCGTTATAGAGCTAGGGTATAAGCATTTTTCATAATGCCGTACTTGATAAGGTTAATATGGTGACATATTAACAAACTGGGGTGGTACCACGAAATTTAAAATCTCGTCCCCAAGACTTAAGTCTTGGGGGTGGGATTTTTTTATTGTATAAACGATACTTTGATGAATTCTATGAAATGTAAAGGAGGAGATTTTTATTTTCACTCATAAAATTGATGACAATGTAAAATTAAAGATGTTAGATTTGCAAGACACAGAGAAATTATTCACACTAACTATAAATTCCATGGAGCATTTAAAAAAATGGTTACCCTTAATTGCAAATAATAAACAAATTGAAGATACAGAAAGCTTTATAAAATCAACAATGAAACAATTTGGTGATAATAACGGGTTTCAAGCAGGAATTTGGTATAATGGGGAAATTTCAGGTGTAATAGGGTTTCATAAAATTGATTGGCATAACAGATCTACAAGCATAGGATATTGGTTAGGGAAAGATTTTGAGGGTTCAGGGTTAATGACAAAAGCATGTAGAGCTTTTGTCAATCATGCTATTACTGAGTTGAATTTAAATAGGGTAGAGATTCGAGCAGCTGTAGAAAATTAGAAAAGTAGAGCTATTCCAGAGAGGCTTGGTTTTATTAAGGAAGGTCGAATAAGAAAAGCAGAATGGCTCTATGACCATTACGTTGATCACATTGTTTATGGAATGTTAGCAGAAGATTGGATTGGAAATTAATCCTTTATTCAATAAAACAGAAACTATAAATTCAAATTATTCCTTGAATGGGTATCTATCCCATCTTCAGCAAGACAATATTTTAGTGTTGCGTCTTTAAAAACTCAAAAAAAATCCACGATAGTCAAGTGGTTGTGTAAAAATCAACTATAATAACCTAATAATATGTATTATATAAAATTCATATGGAACTAGTATTAATAAAAGTATAAAAGGTGAGAGAATGATTCGTACATTTAACTTAGAGGATACTAATTATATAATTAATTCACATTACGAGCTGTACAATAAGGAATATAATTATGATTTATCTTTTAGAGATTTTATTGCAAAAAATATGGAAGGCTTTATAGTAAGGGCTGATAACTTAAAAGAAAGGATATGGATTTTAGAAGTTGATAAAGAACGAAGGGGTTCAATAAGTATAAAAAAGGTTAATGAAAATGTGGCACAATTAGGGATGTTTCTTGTTGATCCAAATTTAAGAGGGGCTGGGTTTGGAAATCAATTGGTACAAAAGGCAATTCATTTTTGTCGACAGACAAATTATAAGACTATCATACTCTGGACTAACAATGATCTTAAAGCTGCAAGACACATTTATGAAAATAATGGATTTAGATTAATAAAAACTCGAAAACAAACCTTGTCTAATCAAGAACTTCTTGAAGAACTCTGGGAATTATCTATTTAGAGATTCTGCTTCATTGCTATCAATTTCTTTTTCGTTTGATGATGACAAGATGTGAATAATCAAGATAAAAGGTCATCCGCTAAATTTAGCGGATGACCTTTTATCTTCCTCGATGTTTTGCTTTTCGCTTTTGAATTTTCAGTTGTCTTTTTTTTCTTTTAATTCTTCTTTTTTTTGACGTGTAATACATTTCTTCGTTTTCTTTTTTTGTTCTAATTCTATTCTCAATGCTTCATACGATTTGTTAGAAACTCCTTGATTTTTCATCTCTTTAGCTGCTAATTTTATCAACCTTTTAGGATTGATGGTCTTCTTTTTTTTGTTATCAATAGAGTTTTTAACACCTGATGTACTATTTAATAACGGAATCAAATCATGAAAAATAAAATCCAATACTTCACTATCTTTAGGTTCTGATCTAAAAGTATATTTACATACCTTCAATTTATTATTTTCCATCATTTCAACTATTCCAATCCAAAATTGTCCATCAAAATAAATTGTAAGTTTCATTGAAAATCCCCCTTTTTACTACATGAGTAATGGACATCCCAGGGGGGAAGGTTACTGACAATAATTATTAAATTATTGCGTTCGGACTACCAACCGAACTGTGTTTTTTTACTCTATACTTATTATATTTCAAAATTCAGATTTGTAAACATTTAGATAATATCAACTAGGTTAAATTTTTTTTTTGTAACATCTACAAAAGTATATTCGAATAATCATTCATTAAATTTCTTACTAATCCTCCAAAATTATTTATCACGAGGGAGAAGTACGGGACCTTTTAGTTAAGAAATTACTTATTCTCGAAAACAAAAAACGAATTAAATCTCCAGAAAATAATTGTAAAGATATAAAATTTTATAATTCCCTCGGAACAAAAAAATTGTCTTTTATAGCAACGAATTTCATTTTTATCGTTTTGGGGGTAGTTGCTTTTCTTAGCTTAATGGCTATGGGTCAGTACCCCATAAAGAAAAGACACTCATATATGAGTGTCTTTTCCGATAGTTTTTTTAGCAGAAGCAAGAAGCTCCAACTATGATTAATAGAATAAATAATACAACTAATAAAGCAAAGCCGCCGCCACAACTACTGCAACTACCACCAAAGCCCATTTTAATCTCTCCTTTGAGTAGGAGGGGAAAATTAAGGTCACTCATGTATTTTAATGGATTCACTTTACTTTATGTTTTTAGGTATGAATTGAGCAGGTCCTTTTAGAAATAAAAAAAGACACCCTAAGGCGCCTCCCTTGATTTGCTAATCTAGTTTGATTGTATTACTTATTAGAATTGTATATGTATGTTACTGCGACTATAATAGCAGAAATAATGAATACTGTAGCTTTGAAATAAAGTTTGATCATTTTTGTGATCTTTCCTCCATTAAAGCGCCCGATTGCGGAAAATCAAGAAAATGATTATGATTGCTGCTTATAGCTTGTTGAACTAACGCACCCGTTACTTTAAGTGAATTGATTCACAATTTTACTGGGAATTTACCTAAAAAAGCTGAATTAACTTAATAAAAAAAGGACTCCCTTTTTGGGAATCCAATTCATTCAGTGTCACTTTGGTTAAAGTCTAATCTTCTCGGTTCGCAACACTGTCATTAGCCTCATCGGCATCTTCGCCGACTGTGTTACCCATCGCTCCTCCTGCAACAGCTCCTGCAACGGTACCAAGTGGACCAAGAACAGAACCCAAAGCAGCTCCAGCGACAGCACCGACACCAGTTCCTACCGCTTCGCCAGCATCATTATCGACACGGTTACGTTCGTTTTTATCAGCCATTCATCTCACTCCTTATTTAGAATAGGCAAGTGCTTTCCAGCACAATACCTTACATATTTTTCCCTATAAGGACAGATTTATGTGAAGTTTAAATCTGTCCGTAAAACTTTGCAATCCCCAAAAGTGCCTCTCCCTACTTGATCCACACAAGCTTTTTCTTGCAGAACAAATATATCTGGGTTCCCACGCAATTCTATTTCGCTACATCTATTTATAAAGTTTAATTAATTTAATGTGAATTTTACAAAGAAAAAACACCCATATAAGAGTGTCTTTTCCAATAGTTTTTTTAGCAGAAGCAAGCAGCTCCAACGATGATTAATAAAATAAACAATACAACTAATAAAGCAAATCCACCAGCAAAGCCGCCGCCACAACTACCACCAAATCCCATATTAATCTCTCCTTTGAGTAGGAGGGGAAATTCAAGGTCACTCATGTATTTTAGCGGGTTCACCTTACTTTATGTTTTTACGCATTAATTGAGCAGGTCCTCTTGAAATAAAGAAAAGACACCCTAAGGTGCCTTCCTCCGACTTGAACCATCTTAATTTCAATAATATGTATTGGACTCCCATCCGAATATTATTTTACCATATTAAGTAATATTGGTTATTGAGAAAAAAGAAAAAGCCTTATATAGAGGTACCGCCACATCTCCATCAACCTAGGAAAAGCAAATACCCCAAAATGAGAAAATTGGTATTTCCAGGTGAAAATGTACAATTTTCTCGTTTTGGGGCGTTATAAAATGCTTAAGTTGATGGGCATGTGACGATACCCCATCGCTATCAAGCTAAGCTTAGGAAAGGTCAGTTCCAGGAAAAATTTTTTTCTTCTTCAAAAAAACCAGTGTAGATCATGAGAAATTCTGCATATTAAATAAACCCTAACGGGCTTCATTTTTTTATTAAGCTGCTTGATTGTCCGACATGGTACAATTGTATACAACACCTAATATATCAAAGACTGTTTTTTTCTCGTATCGGTGGGATTTTCGTCCGTTGCGCTGTAGGAGGTTAAACAGACGAAGGAGAATCTTTGATAATTCTTGGGTGTCTTTTTGTATGGAGTGAAACAGAAGAGAAAAATAATCTTTAACCATATATATGGCTTTATATTCACTCAGCTCTTGTTTCTTCTTCATGAGAAGTAACTTCCGCATTTGAAACATAATAGAGGAACAGAGTAGAATGGCAATCAATTGCCCATACAAATGGCATTCCAATCGTTCTCGTTTTATCTTTTTACAATGATGAATGTGAAAGAATGATTTCCACGTTTTAAATAAAATTTCGATTTGCCAACGTAAAGAATACCAATCATGTACTTGTCCCATTGGGACAATATCTGTAGGGGTGTTTGTCATATATACATTGATACCACTGAGTCGTTTACTATGAGGAGAATACTTCATTCCTTTCTTTTTTTCTCTTACAGTTTGATCTTGTAATCGTTTTTGTTGTTGTTCTTTTGTTAGTCGATGAACAATCACACGAGTTGGTATTTTATCAATCATTCCTACATAAGCATCGGATATTTCACATGTTTGTCCTGGCTGAAGAGAGTTCATTAAGACCTCCATATCTATTTGTATATACTCTGTACCTTTCTTGATTCTTCCATCTTGAAAATAATCAGGGGTGGGATTTTTTTGATAAATACGTGTATTCGACTTGATACGAGAGATATAGTAAGCCTTTTTATCGTGTATATGTTGTAGATCTTTTAAATGAAAATAACCTAAGTCTCGAATACATAAATCATTCGCTGTTAATGTCGGAACACACAAAGAACCGTATGTTCGATCATGCTGTTTACCAGGACCTGTATGAATATGTAGGAACTTTCCACTTAATAAATCATACTCAAGTTGAATCTTTACCCCCGCTGTATGGCTGCATCCTCCTGCACCTGGATAAACAAATGAAAAAGAATCTGGGAGTTGAAATGCGGTTGAATCTAAAATACGAATACGTTTGAAAACAGAAGTATATGGAGAAGAAAGCGGCATAGATGAGGTTAATTTTTGGTTTAGTAGTTCAGCTAATACGTGTTGTAAAAGTTGAACGGCCGCTTTATTAAATCGTTGATTCAGTCCCTCAGGACTGATGAGCACTTCTGTTGATGCCTCTAAACAGCTAGATAACTGGATTAAAGAAGTCGTAGCGACATTTTGGCTCATCCATACACATAAAGCGACTAAATCTTTTGCTTGGTACTTACTTGTTAGTTGCACAAAGCCAACATCTCTAGCAAGATTTCGTAAGATATTAGGAGATAAAAAGCTTTGAATTTCTTGAGCAAATAGTTGTAATTCATCAGATACAGAAATTGACATACAAAAACACTATCCTTTCCTATGATTCTACAGAAAGAATAGCGTATTTTTTCATTTTATGGGGGATTATATACTTTTTAAGTTAATGGGCGTAAGGTTAGTCCACCTTTTAAAATCAATATTTACCAAACAGGTCTTAACCTAGATGATAAATTACCTTCATTTGCTTCATAAACTAATTTTGTTAAATCTTCTTTGAGCATTTGCATTCGTTCAGCACCTATCTTTTCAATCCAGCGCTGTTCTATCTCAGCTATTATCTCTTCTTTTGTTTTCATTACTAACCAACCTCGTTCGGTTAAAACAATAATTTTCCCTCTCTTATCAGTGGGATGAGCTTGGCGTATTACATAACCACGTTCCTCAAGATAATCTATCATTTTACTCACAGCTTGCTTTGTAATTCCTAAATACTCAGCTAGTTCTATCCCTGTTGCTCCATTAGGAATAATACGTTTAAACATAAAACCATGTGCAGGTCTAATATCTCCAAATCCCAACTCACTTAATCTGTCATGTAGTTCATCAATCAATGTACTATAAGATAATGATAAAAGTGATGTAAGGTCCAATTCATTAAATACTTGATGATTCATATTTAAAACCTCCTTAAACAAAGTCAATCAAATTGACTATATTTGAATTTCATTGTACTATACTGAATATAGTCAATCAAATTGACTATATTCAGAGTGTAAAAGGAATAGATTCACCGAAACAAAAATTAATAAATGATGGAGGTTTCTCATGGCTAATATCGTTAAAATTAGAGCAAGTGCATTTATTCCAATGTCTTGGACTGAACCTAAGAAGGATATTCAAACAGGAAACGTAATCGAATTCGAAGGTGACTCACGTGAATTTACACCTTATGCTGTAAATGCTATGCGTTCCAGAATTGAACAAGAAGTAGTTGTAGATTTTTACAAAAAAGAAATTTTCACATATGCGAATACGGGTTTAACAACAGAAAGAGTCACAACTCCAGATGGTTCCGTTCATAAAAGAACAGGAAAAGCGAGTACAGAAAATATTTTGTGTACGAATATTGTATGGAGTTCTGATGACGTCAAGTTTCAAATGAGTGCAAGTGCTAGCAACCCATTAAATGTATATGCACCTCCCGCTGATTACCTATTAACTGTACATGTCAAAAAAGATGGTACTATTGATATTGAAGGTACACATGACGGATTCCCTTGCTATGAACTTTATAAACAAACAGATTTTGGTCCGTTTGAAGAAATTCATACACATGATTTCAGAGAAACTGGTGATACAGCTGAAGCTCTAGGTGGAGAAATGGAGTATAGTTTTAAAAAGATATTGTAAAGACAATGTGTTGCCACATTGTCATCGAACCAAGATAAAATAAATTCTTTGTAGTAAGTATGCCGATACAATTCAAGCGTATATTTTATCCAACATTTATAACTTATATAGTTACAAATAAAAAAGGAAAAGTGGGGGAACGTATATATGACTGTAAAAATTAAAGTTTATTCTGATTTTTTATGCGCATTTTGTTTTTTAGCAACAGGTCCTTTGGATGAGGTTGTAAAGGAAAAAGATGTAGAAGTAGAATGGATGCCATTTGAATTGCGCCCTAGTCCAGCTCCGAAAATTGATCCACGGACACAACCTCGTGTAATGGAAGCTTGGAATTCATTTATTTATCCTACTGCTAAAAAGTTAGGATTAGAAATAAAGTTACCACATTTTCGTTCGTATTCGCACTTTGCGTTTGAAGGTTATCAATTTGCAAAGGAACATGGAAAAGGAAATGAATTTCACCATAGAGTGTTTATTGCACATTTCCAAGAGGAACAAAATATTGAAGACATCGAAGTGTTAACAAAATTGGCGGAGGAAGTGGGACTTTCTCAGGATGCATTTAAAGAAGCATTAGTATCACGAAAGTACCGAGAAATGCATCAAAAAGCTATAAAACATGCCCATCAAGAAGCACAAATTATGGCTGTTCCAACGTTCATTATTGGTGACGAGGTCATTCAAGGATTTACTAGTAAAGAAATATTAACAAAGGTGATTAGTCAAGAACTAGAAAAGGGTAAGGAGAATGAGTTAGCTGGACTGCAATGTACTGTAGATGGAGATTGTTAATGCTAGATTGGATTAGTGGAAAAATATAGATTAACAAAAATAAAGTCAATTAAGTTGACTTTATCGAAAATATATTGTAATATGCACAATGTAGTCAATTTAGTTGACTACATTGTTTTTGTTATAAAATAAATGGGCTACCCCTTTTATTAAATAAATAATAACAACGTAATAGCAAGTAACAGGAGGGAAAAAACATGACGACAGTTTTATTTGTAAAAGCAAACAATCGTCCAGTAAATCAATCAGTTAGCGTAAAATTATATTATGCTTTTTTGGCAAGTTATAAAGAATCTCATCCAAATGAGACGGTAGTAGAGCTTGATTTATACAACGAGGAATTGCCATATGTAGGAGTAGATATGATTAACGGCACATTTAAGTCTAGTAGAGGATTTGATTTAACAGCAGAAGAGGCAAAAGCAGTAGCTGTTGCTGATAAATATTTAGATCAATTCCTTGCAGCTGATAAAGTTGTTTTTGGTTTCCCATTATGGAATTTAACAATCCCAGCTGTATTACACACATATATTGATTACTTAAACCGCGCGGGAAAAACATTTAAATATACGTCAGAAGGTCCAGTAGGTCTTATTGGAAATAAAAAAATTGCATTATTAAACGCAAGTGGCGGTGTATATTCTGAAGGACCAAAAGCTCCAATGGAAATGGCTGTTAAATATGTAGCAAGTATGATGGGCTTCTTCGGTGCAAAAGATATAGAAAAAATAGTAATTGAAGGTCACAACCAATTCCCAGATAAAGCAGAAGAAATTATTGCTGTAGGGCTTGAAAAAGCGATTAAAGTAGCAAGTAAGTTCTAATTAACAAAACGCTTGTCACTCTATATGGCAGTACCAACACTTTTATAGCGGGTGGTACTGCTTTTTTATTTGCTTAGCTCGCATCAATCGGGCAGTAAGGCCCCAATTGATGCGAGCTTTCCATTCTCAACTTATTAAACGAAAGAAAGCAGGATTACATTACAATGGAACGTTTATGGACAAAAAACTATATAATGCTGACCATTACAGCATTATTACTATTTAGTGGTTTTTATTTACTCATGCCAACACTACCTATGTTTATTAAACAATTAGGTGGAAGTGAATCTCAAGTTGGATTTATTATTGGAGTGTTTACAATATCGGCAGTCATTTTACGTCCTATTGTTGGCGGATTAATGGATCGATATGGTCGACGAGTATTTATAATAAGCGGACTACTATTTTTTGCAATTACCATGTATTTTTACGATTGGGTAGCAGGAGTTATATTTTTAGTAGTATTACGTATCCTCCATGGAATGAGCTGGGCAATCGCTACAACTTCGATTGGAACGGCTGTGACTGATGTGATTCCACCATCTCGTCGCGGAGAAGGAATGGGATGGTATGGGCTTGCAATGACTTTAGGCATGGCTTTAGGACCAATATTAGGTCTTTGGGTAGCAAAATCATTTTCATTTCATTATCTATTTTTTCTATGCACAGTATTATCACTTATTGCATTCATTCTTGCACTTGGTACAAAAATTCCAGCGGTTCAACATACATCAAAACAACCAATATCTTTTTTTGAAAAAACAGTCTTACCAATTGCTATTGTGACATTTTTCTTATCTCTTACTTTTGGTGGCATTACAACATTTTTACCACTGTTTGCGGCAAAGATTCAAGTGAATGCTGGTACTTTTTTCTTAGTTTATGCTGTCACGCTTATAGTAATTAGACCAATTGCAGGGAAAATATCCGATAAGCGTGGAGAAGGGATCATTATTGTTCCTGCGCTTTTTATAATGATAATTGCACTACTCGTCCTAGCAATGACAAAAGGGATTGTTGGACTCGTTATAACAGCTATTTTGTACGGAATTGGATTTGGAACAGCACAACCAGCTCTTCAAGTAGCAACGATACGATTAGCTTCAACAGAGAAAAGAGGAGTAGCGAACGCTACATTCTTTACTGCTTTTGATTTAGGGATTGGTTTAGGCTCTATGCTTCTAGGATTTGTTTCACAGCTCATGGGATATCAAATGCTATTCATTGCTTGTGCTGTCTCTGGTTTTGTTAGTCTGTTAATTTTTATTTTGTTTGTAAAAAAGACGCTAACATAACTTTTAAACTTACGAAAAAAGCGCTATTCTTTTTGTAGAAATATACAGAAAGGATGGCGTATTTTTTCATTTTAAGGAAATTTAGTTTTGTTAGCTTGATAGCGATGGGGTAGCACCACACATCCATCAACTTAACGTATATTTTTATACAAAATGCGGTCTTTCCACGTAGTTTTTTATTATCTTTTATAGATGTT
>NZ_JAKUFP010000060.1:0-13075 GCF_022663495.1 Bacillus cereus group sp. BfR-BA-01383 | reverse complement strand
CTTCTTCAGTCACTTTAAAGCAGAATGCTTTCATTTATATTCCTTCCGCAAAGCGGATGAGGTTAAATTTGCCGTGCGCAAATACATACATTTTTATAATCATCAAAGATTTCAAAAGAAATTAAATAACCTGAGTCCGTATAAATATAGAACTCAGGTTGCTTAGCTGCGCTTTTTAAATCCTGTCTACTTGACAGGGGTCACTGCACTGGTGAGATGCCTTCTTTTTAATCTTTCTTCAATCTTCGTGCAACACCATTCCCTAAAGACTGCAACCCTTGAACGAGAACAATTAAAATAAAGACGGTTGCATACATTACTTCCGGTTCGTAGCGTAAATGTCCGAAGCGATATGCTAAGTCTCCTAGCCCGCCAGCACCTACAAGACCAGCCATTGCTGTTGCACCGATTAGGCCAATGGTTGCGATTGTTAATCCAAGTACAAGAGATGGACGGGCTTCTTTAACCATGACGTGCCAAATGATTTTAATAGTAGAAACGCCCATTGCTTGATAGGCTTCAATGACGCCGCGATCCACTTCTAATAAAGCCGTTTCCATTAAACGTGCAATGTAAGGGGCTGTGAATACGACAAGTGGTACGATAACACCTTGCACACCAATGGATGTTCCCATTAGAAATTTTGTAAAAGGCAAGATGAAAAATAATAGAATGATAAATGGAAGAGAGCGAATGACATTGATAACTGTATTAAGAATAGGATAGACAATTTTATTTTCGTGCTGTCCACCAGGTCTCGTTAAAACAAGTGTGACACCAAGAGGTAATGCGATAAGGATAGAGATAATTAGTGAAATAGATGTCATTTGAAATGTTTGAATTGTTGCTTCCCATATGACGTTACCCCATTCATCCAAAAAGGACTTGTTTCCCATAATCCGTTCTACCTCCTTCTATGATGATACCTTGCTCTTGTAAAAATGATAAAGCACGGTGTACTTCGTTTTCTTCCCCTTGCATATGAACGACAAGTTTCCCATATGCCTCATGTTTTAACTGTGTAATATTACCAGATAAAATATTCGGATATACTTGGAAACGTTTTGTAGCGACAGCTAATGCTGGTTCTCCTGAAGAATTTCCTATAAAAGAAAGTGTTACAATTTCACCAGTAGTTTGCAGTTCTTTTTGTACTTCTTCTGGGATTTTCGCTGCAAATGCGCTATTTACAAATTTCTTCGTCGTTACATGTTGCGGGTTTGTGAAAATATCTTTCACAGTCCCGCTTTCGACTATAGCCCCTTGTTCCATAACGGCAACGCGGTCACATATACGCTGGATGACATTCATTTCATGTGTAATGAGTAAAATCGTAATTCCAATTTCTTCGTTGATCTTTAATAGTAAGTCAAGAATAGAATCGGTTGTTTCTGGGTCTAAAGCGCTTGTTGCTTCATCGCTTAATAAAACTTCAGGTTCATGTGATAGTGCACGTGCAATGGCAACACGCTGTTTTTGACCGCCAGAAAGTTCACTTGGATATGCATCTTTACGGTTAAAAAGATCGACAATGCGTAAATACTTTTCTACCCTTTTTTCAATTTCTGCTTTTGGAATGCCAGCAAGGCGTAAAGGTAATGCAATATTTTCATAGACGGTAACAGTTTTAAGTAAATTGAACCCTTGAAAAATCATTCCGATTTTTTGTCGCGCTTTTGCTAGTTCTTTTGTCGATAGTGTTGTTAAGTCTTGATTGTTTACAATGATAGTTCCTGTCGTTGGTTTTTCTAATAAATTTACACAGCGAATTAATGTACTTTTACCAGCGCCGCTATATCCGATGATTCCAAATACTTCGCCCTTTGCCACTTTAAGAGAAGTTGATTTAAGAGCTTCGACATACCCTTTTTTTGTTGAAAATACTTTGGAAATATTTTTTAATTCAATCATTATCGTCAGCTCCTACCAAGACGGTAAAACAGAACCATCAAATTTTTTCTCAATAAATTCTTTTACTTCTTTAGATTGATAAGCTTTCTTTAATTTGTTTACGACAGCATCATCTTTATTTTCTGTACGAACAACAACCCAGTTCACATATGGTGAATCTTTTCCTTCTCGGAAAATAGAGTCTTTCGCTGGACTTAATTTTGCACCTAATGCGAAGTTCGTGTTAATTGCAGCTGCTTTTACTTCACTTAGCTGTGTTGGTAATTGAGCGGCCTCTAATTCAACAATCTTTAAGTTTTTTGGATTTTCAATTACATCTTTTGCAGTCGCTTTTTCTGTAGCCTTTGGATCAACCTTTAAAACTCCTGCTTTTTCAAATAGCTTTAAAGCTCGAAGTTCATTTGTTGGGTCATTTGGGACAGCAATTGCATCACCCTCTTTTAAGTCTTTTACATCTTTTATGTCTTTAGAATATACGCCCATAGGGAATGTTACTGTTGAAAATACTTCAGTTAATTTCATGTTTCGTTCGGCTTTAAATACGTCTAAATAAGATTTAGTTTGATAGCTATTTACATCAAGGCTTTTTTCATCTAAAGATACGTTCGGTGCTACATAATCATTAAATACTTTTACATCAATTTCGAGCCCATCTTTTGCTGCAACTTCTTTCACCTTTTCAAAAATTTGTTCATGCGGCCCACCTGTTACACCAACGGTAATCTTTTTCTCATCTAATGCTTTTACCTCTTTATCAGAATTAGCACCACATGCACCTAACAATAATACAGCTCCACTTACAATACTTAATAATACCTTTTTCATCTATAATTCCCCCTTAATATACGTTCCAAAATAAAAAGCACCTCTCCAAAATAAGAGAGGTGCCGAATAGACGAAATAGGTTCCTCTCTTATCTTCCAAAACGAAAATCGTTCTGCAGGAATTAGCACCTTAGCTTATACGTTATAAGCTCGGTTGCCGGGCATCATAGGGCCAGTCCCTCCGCCACTCTTGATAAGAGTATGTGTATGTAGTTTTTAAATATGGTACTAATAGTAAATCTTACAAAAAGAATTGTCAATGATATTTTCTGAAAATATTTTATTTTAAGGTAATAGAAACGTTCCCTTTTTTATGCCCTTTTTCTATATATATATGGGCTTCGGGAATTTCTTCTAAACGGTAAGTTCTATCAATAACCGGCTTTAGATCTTCTGTTTCAGTTAATTTTTTTAGTAGAATCATATCCTCTTTACTTACTTTTGCCATCATTCCATTAACAGATACATATTTGCTAGTAGGCGTTAATACTTTTTGGCAAAGGGATTTTTTAATTTTTCCAACTGCATCAAATATAATATCGTAGCGTTCATCTCGCTTTGTAAAATCTTCTTTCGTATAATCAATTACTTTATCAGCCCCTAAAGATTGCACTAGTTCAAAATTTGAATTACTACAAACAGCTGTAACGGTCGCTCCGAAATATTTAGCAAGTTGTACGGCAGCCGTTCCTACTGATCCAGAGGCACCGTATATCAGCACTTGTTGCCCCTTTTTTATAAGGCCCTTTCTCAGGAAGTGCAATGCTGAAGTTCCGCCAAAAGGAATAACTGCAGCTTCTTCATACGTCACATTGGTAGGTTTTAATGCTATTAATCCACTTTCATGCACGCATGTGTATTCGGCATAACCACCAAGGTTTAGTTCTGTTAATGCAAAAATTGGGTCTCCTTTTTTAAATTGAGTTACATCTGTTCCTATTTCTTCGATTTCCCCGGATAATTCTACGCCGAGTATAGGTTTTCTCGGTTTTCTGAAACCTAATATGATCCGCATAGGAACCCAAAATAAGAGGGGGCTATTAAAGCCACGTATTCTACAATCTCCAGTCGTTACACTGGTTGCGTGAATTTTAACTAATACTTCATTCTTTTTAGGTTTAGGCTTTTCTATATTTTGAAGCTGGAGAACATTAGGTGGTCCATACTTTGTGCAAATAATAGCTTTCATAATGACCTCCTGAAATTAGTTGTTTTTCTTTACATCATATTTAAGTGTTTCTTGAAACATGTTGTTATGAGAGGAATAAAGTTTGAGCCCATACAATTGCCAGCAGCAAAGTGATAGTCTTGATGAGGGAGGGACCTGAAATAAGTGAGCTCTCTCTTTTTTGTTAGTACTTTCTTCTTAGGAAAATAGGTACAATATGAAGAGGAAGAACGTTAGAAGAGGAGAGTGTCATTTGAAAAAAAGAAAGATAGTAGTTGTCATTATAGCGTATACGGTGTTGTTAACAGCGTCTATACATACGTATAAAAAACAACTCGATCATCCTATTATGAGTGATGTAGGTAAATTGCTTCCGACAAAAATAAAACGTGTTGAAAGTGCTACGGATGAGCACTCGTTAATAAAATTAGTGCAAGATGCAAAAGTTTCAGGAGAGAAAATTTCCATTGCAGGTATGCAACATAGCCAAGGCGGACAGACGTATTATCCGAACGGTACGATGCTTGATATGAAAGGATATAACGAAATATTAGAGTTTGATCCAGAGAAAAAGAGGATTAGGGTACAAAGCGGTGTTACATGGAATGATATTCAAAAGAAAATAAATCCATATGGCCTTGCGGTTCAGGTAATGCAGTCTCAAAATATTTTTACTGTTGGTGGTTCATTAAGTGTAAATGTACATGGACGTGATATTCGTCATGAAGCATTGATTGACACAGTCGAATCATTTCGACTATTAATGGCAGATGGCAGTGTACGTAATGTAAGTAGAGAAGAGAATGCTGATTTATTTCCCTATGTCATCGGCGGTTATGGGCTATTTGGTGTCATTTTAGATGTGACGCTGAAGTTAACAGATGATGAATTATATGAAATGCATACGAAAATGCTAGATTATAAAGAATATACGACGTATTTCAAAGAGAAGGTAAGAAAAGATGAAAATGTTCGTATGCATTTAGCACGTATTTCGGTCGCTCCAAATTCATTTTTAAGAGAAATGTATGTGACGGATTATACATTAGCGCAAAATCAAAATATAAGGGAAGAGTACAGTGAATTAAAAGAAGAAAATATTATAGCAGCACCGAAATTTTTGCTTGGGTTATCACGTTATAGTGATTGGGGAAAGAATACATTTTGGGATATACAAAGAAGTTATTTTGAACGTACAGACGGACAGTTTGAGACGCGAAATAATGTTATGAGGTCAGATAGTGCCTTTATGGAATATGAAAATCCGAACCTGACAGAAGTGTTACAAGAATACTTTGTGCCCATCGATTCTTTTACGGAATACATAGATGATTTACGTAACGCGTTAAACGAAGAAGAACTGAACTTGCTCAATATTACGATTCGTTACGTGGAAAGGAATGAAAATGCAGTTTTATCCTATGCGAAAGATGATATGTTTGCGTTAGTTCTTTTAATTAATCAAGGGCGCTCTGAAGATGAGATAAAGAAAACAGAAGGTATCACTCGGAAGATGATCGATGTTACTTTAAAATATAACGGTAGTTACTATTTGCCATATTATTCTTATCCAACGAAAGAGCAGTTAAGGAGGGCATATCCTCGTATAGAAGAATTTCTTCAGAAGAAGAAGGAAGTAGATCCAGAAGAGAGATTTGTGAATTTATTTTATAGGGAGTATAAGAAATGACATATAGAAGATTTGTAGCGTCACAAAGTATCATTATGATGGCTGGAAGTATGGTATTTCCTTTTTACATTCTATTGCTCCGGAATGTTGGAAATAGTTTTTCACAGTTTGGTTGGGCATATGGCTTATTTGCTTTAACTTCAGCACTTGTATATCCGCTAGTAGGAAAGATGTCTGATAGAGTAGGAGATAGAACATTATTAATAATATATGCTTGGTCCATGGCGATATTAATGCTGTGTTTTCCGATTGCCACAGAAGTTTGGCATGTATACATTCTTCAAATTGTAATGGGAATTTTAGGCGCTGTGCAGCGTAACACTGAGAAAACGTCTTTAGCACGAAAGGTGATGCAGGAAAAGGCAGGATATGAGATTGGAAAATACCATGTGTGGACATCGATTGGAGGAGCAGTAGCAATTATTGCAACGGGGTATTTAGTAGATTTCTTTACAATTGGTACGATTTTTTATATTGCATCAATCTTATATGTAGTGAGCGGAGTTGTATTAAGTAGTAAAAAAGTGTGATCATTCCCATTTTTACCTGAATACCCTTTATTTGTTATACTGAAAGGGAAAATAAACGAAAAGGGGACATTGCCTTTGATGAAATTTTTAGTTTTAGCTATTCTCACTTTGTTTTTGATTCCATGGACAAGAAGCGGTAGGAAACTTCGAACGGTGGATAAGAAAGGAGATGAGAGAATTGTAAAGGGTAAGAAATCATCTATTTTAGTTATTCCTATTTTATTTTGGATTGGTATTGCAATCTATGAATATCTTTGGCTAATTGATGATCGAGTAGATTCAATTCTTACTCATTATTCTGTTGCAGTAGCAATTTTAATTGGGCTTGTTTTATTTTCACAGGATAAGGTAGGGAAATTAGAAGGTACATTAAAAGGACTTTTAATGTTTGTTTTACTTGCAAGTTACGGTTATTTTGGTTATTTGCATGATATAGTAATCACGCAAAAGAAATATGATTCTGTTGTTAAGGTAGAGAAAGATATTTCAGAGCCATTTACTGAAAATGATCAGCCGTTTACAGTGCCGCCTAAAACAGCAGAAAATAAAATGAAAAAGGTATTTGGAGATATCCCAAAAGTAGCTTATTTTGAACTAGGTGAATTAACACCACAAATGGTAAACGGTGAAGCTTTATATGTAGCACCGATTGAAGTTTCAGGCTTTTTTAAAGCACGTAAAGCTGAAACAATTCCAGGTTATGTAACGATGTCAGGTACGAACCCTGATGCGGAAGCGAAACTGCATCTCGGTTATAAAATGAAATATGTACCAAGCATGTTTTTCGGTAATAAATTAGAACGTGTCGTTCGAAAAGCAGAACCAGATCTAATCTTTAAAGGGAAACCTAAATTTGAAGTTGATGATAAAGGAAAACCGTATTATACAATGACGTACGGTGAGTTTATTTCAGGAAGATCTGGATTTGAAGTAGAAGGCGTTGTTGTAGTAGATGCACAAACAGGTGAAGTAAAAAGATATGATAAAGGAAAGGCACCTAAATTTGTTGATGGCGTATTAAATCATGAGACAGCATCGACGTTAAATACGTACTTCGGTAAATATATTCACGGATTTTGGAATACGAAATTCTCACAAACTGATATGAAGATTCCGACTGAGTGGGGGACGAAGGAAGGAGTTACACCAATATTCGGTAAGGATGGAACTCTATATTACTTTACTGATTTCACCTCTCCGAAAGAAGGAGTAGACTCTGCGTTAGGTTACTCACTCATTGATGCACGGACAGGAAAGTTATATTACTATAATGGAAAAGAAGTAAAAGGAATTATGGATGGTTCGGCTGCTACAGAAGTAGTGGATAATTCCTTTAAGAGAGAGAAGTGGCATGGAACGATGCCAGTTATTTATAACGTGTATGGTAAGCCTTCTTGGATTGTACCTGTTATTGATGACGGGGGATTAGTGCGTGCCCATACTGTTATATATGCTTCTAATGCGAAAATATTTGCAACAGGTTCGACACAAAAGGAAGCACTTGAGAATTATAAAAATGCGCTGAGTGGAAGTGGAGATTCATTTAGACCGACTTCAAATGGTAAAGAGGCGCAAAAAGAAGGTATTGTGCAACGTGTATATAAAGAAAAATCAGGTGAAAATACGATCGTGTACGTACTGTTAGAGAATGAACAAAAAGTATTTATGATACCTGCGAAAAAATTCCCGTATGCTATGTTTACAGAGGTAGGAGATCAAATTCAAATCACATATTTAGATACAGGAGAGGCTATGTCTTCAGTATCTAAATTTAAAAATAGCAACTTGAAAAAGTAAAGCGATAGAATTTCTATCGCTTTTTTTACGGAATGAAACAGGAAAATGCACTACACTTGACGTATGTTTATGTTGTAACTATAATTGTTACGATTTGATGTATGTGTAGGAAAGGGTGAATAGAAAAAGTGAATGGAGTTAATCACGAAATATATAAGCCTGTAAAGGCAAGCAGGTTATGGATGATTCTTGTGTTAGGGACACTTACGGCGATTGGGCCATTATCTATTGATATGTATTTGCCTTCTTTACCGAAATTAACGGATGATTTACAAACGAGTGCATCCCTTGCACAGCTTACATTGACAGCTTGTTTACTTGGGCTATCAGTAGGACAATTATTTGTCGGTTCAATTAGTGATATTTACGGAAGGCGAAAACCTCTTATTATTGCTCTTATTATTTATGTTGCTTCTTCTTTACTTTGTGCTGTTGCGCCATCTATTTGGACTTTAGTATTTTTACGTTTCTTACAAGGTGCTTCAGGATCTGCTGGGATCGTTATATCTCGTGCAATGGTACGTGACATGTACTCAGGTTCTGAAATGACGAAATTTTTCTCGCTCCTCATGTTAGTAAACGGAGCAGCACCTATTTTGGCACCGATTATTGGGGGACAATTGTTACAGTTCACAACATGGCGCGGTGTTTTCATTGTTCTTGGAGCAATTAGTGTATTCATGTTAATATCAGCTACGTTCGTATTACGTGAAACATTGCCTCCGGAAGAAAGAGAGACTGGTGGTTTATCAGGAACATTAGCGACGTACGGGAAACTTCTGAAAGATCGTTTATTTATGGGATATGCATTGTCACAAGGATTAGTAACAGCGGCAATGTTTGCGTACATCTCTGGTTCACCATTTGTGTTGCAAAATATATACGGGGCATCACCACAGCAGTTTAGTTTATTCTTTGCGATTAACGGTATCGGTATTATTATTGCCAGCCAAGTTACTGGTCGTTTAGCAGGAAAAGTTAGTGAGAAGACATTATTTGTTTCTGGCATCATTATTGCGGCTGTTGGTGGTCTATCTTTACTACTGACAATCGCACTTGGAATAGGGTTAATTGGTGTTTTATGCTCGTTATTCCTTGTTGTATCAAGTGTCGGTGTTGTATCCACAACTGGGTTCTCGTTAGCAATGAGAAATCAAAAACAAGCAGCAGGAACAGCTTCAGCTTTACTAGGTTTATTACAGTTTATTTCAGGAGCACTTGTTGCACCGTTAGTAGGTATTGGAGGAAGTAATACAGCATTACCGATGGGTGTTGTGATAGCTCTTTGTGAAGTGGGTGCTGTGCTATGTTATTTATTCATGGCAAAAAGAAGCGAGAAGCAGTTTGAACTAAAACAAAAACAAAATTTAGAGGCTTAACAAAAAAGAGCTGATTCAAAGAGAATATTTGAATCAGCTCTTTTTTGTTTCTTTGAAATCACTTATACATATTTGTAAGTTGATAGAGTGAAGCGATGCAAAAGTTATTTGTATAAAGTGACGATACTGTGACAAAAATGTTGGTATACATATTACCAAATCGTCTTAAGTGTAAAAAGTAGGATATTATCGGTATAATAACAAGTGGAGATAAAAGAAACCATAATGAGTAGTAGCTGTAGATAAAAGGAGAATTAGAGATGAAGAAGGTTTTAGGTATTGCTGTAATGGGAAGTATGATCCTTCTAGCAGGATGTAATGGAAATAAAGATACGAAAAAACCACCAGAAAAGGTAGAGCAATCCACTGAGCAAACCGAAGAGGTGGAAGCATACCGTGCAGTACATGAAAAATACGATATGAAAATGAATAAAGAAATTAATAAAGCACTGCAGTTATTTGAAGTGGCAAAAGAAAAGGGTGGTAAGGAAATAACGAATGCTACATATAAAGAAGATGTGCAAAAGGTAACAACGAGCATGTTAGAAGATATTGATAATATACGTAAAGAAATTCGTGTTCCGAAGTCGAAAGAGCAAGAACATGAGATGTATGTTGGCTTCCTAGATGAATCAGAACAAGCGATGAAAAAATTACAGAAGTTAGCTAAAGAAGAAGATTCATCGTTGATTCGTGATATAGAAATTAATTTTGCAACAGCATCGACATACTATAAACGCTTTCAAACAGAAGCGAAACAATAATCTTGCGCATGCAAGGTTATTGTTTCTTCTTATAAACAAAAATTAGCAAGTTCATTATTTATTCCATTATCTAAAAAATCAATTGATGATAATAATAAATTAAAAACAGATTCAAAAGAGTTAATTACGAACGGACCGTTCACGTTAAAAGAATGGAAGTATAACCAAGAAATTACAATACAAAAAAATAAAGAAGTAGGCAGCCGCCTACTTCTTTATTTTATTTCTCTTTTATATTCTTTTTTCATTCCATCAGAGAAGACAACTTCTAAATCGAATTTTTGGTAGTCTTTATCAAGTTTGAACACGTTTACTACTTGATCGATTACTTCTTGGTCAGGTGTGTCTTTATCAAATTTTAATTCTTGTAGAAGTGGGCTTAATTTTGTAATAGCCTCATCTCCTGTTAATTTTACATCTGCTTTATGATCTTCAATTTTTGCTTCCATTTTCTTATCAGCTGCTACATTTTTATAATCAGCTTCGTAGTCTTTCTTCGTATCCTGATAGTCTGCCTTTAAATCGAATTTATTGAAGTTTAGTTTTAAATCAGCAGGAGCCTCATTTTTTGCTTCTTCAGTTGTCTTTTTATTAGAAGTTGTATCTTCTTTTGCAGGAGCTTTACATCCTGTTAATGCAGGTACTAGCATGAGAGCTAATAAAGCTGATAGTAAAATTCTCATTTTAAATTCCTCCTTATGTAAATTTGTTCTATACAAGTTTTTCCTAAAAACATGTAATTATGTATGTGTTGAAAATAAAATATTTTCTTATACCTTCAAGGGTTAATCCGCAATTTAAATCAAAAACGATTTGTATGTATATGGTAAATTGAAGTTGTGAGGAGGTACTGAAATGCATGAAGAATATAAAGAGATGATAAAAAAAGCAATCGAATATATAGAGAATCATTTACATGAAGAGCTCACAACAGAAAGAGTGGCATTCCACAGTGCAGTATCGATGTACCATTTTCATCGTATTTTTCAAAGTTATATCGGGATGAGTGTAACGGATTATATTCGAAAGAGAAGATTAACTTATGCTGCACAGGCTTTAGTGTCGACTGAAAGAGCGGTTATTGATATTGCAGTGCAATATGGTTTTTCCTCACAAGAGGCATTTACGAGGGCTTTTAAAAGAATGTTTCAATTCCCGCCAAAGAAATATCGGGAATATTTCCAATCATTTTATATAGAAAGAGAGGGTGTTTCGATGCAAAAAGGTATACCGAAAGGGTGGGTATTAAGTGGAAGTCATCCTGCTGAATATGAGATGGGTTTAGATTATGAGGTTGTCCACCAAGGAAAAGTATCCGCATATATAAAGGCAAAAGAGAACGTTACGCATGGAGGATTTTCAACATTAATGCAAATGTTCCGAGCGGATAAATACATAGGTAAGAGATTACGTTTAACAGCATTTGTTAAGAGCGAGAATGTAAAAGACTGGGCAGGATTGTGGATGCGAGTAGACGGAAAAGATACTGAGCCTATTGCTATGGATAACATGCAAAATCGTCCAATAAAAAATACGAATAACTGGCAATCGTACTCGGTTGTACTAGATATAAAAGAAGAGGCGCTTGGTATTGCATTTGGTGTTTTATTATCAGGAGAAGGTTGTGTATGGCTGGATAGCATTCGGTTTGATGAGGTGGATGAAAAAATTCCTGTAACGGATTTGGCAGAAAGCTTTTATGAAACACTCTTAGAAGAACCGGTGAATCTGCAATTTGAAGAAATAGAAAAATAATAAAATAAGGAGAAAATATATGCTCAAATATGTAAAACTAATAAGTATTAGCTTAGTAATATCGTCGTGTATTATGGGAATCAACTATTTAATTAGCTATCTTTGGTCAGGACATATACCTTCTTTGACGTGGAAAACATATTTGATGTTTATGTTTATATTTATGATGAGTTTTAGTTCAATGCAAAAAGAGAGCTATGAAGAGAACTGACAATCGTTCTTTTTGTCTTCTTAATTATTAATACACAAATGGTTATCACTGTATTCGGGATTATTTCCCACAACATACGCAGCAAATGGTTATCATACAATAATATTCGGTGGAGTTAATTTAGAGAAAAATATTATTTCATTATTACTCATTATACTAGTTACACAATTGGTAGCGGGAATTACTCTAGTCATAAAAGGAATGGTAAAGGGAAGAGGTTCTGTAAGTAAAGAAGTATAAAGTAAAAAGGTATCCTTCAATTGGATACCTTTTTTAATGGTACTTACTACTTTGCGATTTCTGTCCACTTGTAGTTAAATTCACCGCCAAAGTCAGTTGTTACAAGCCCTTTAATAAATCCGCGTTGTAGGTAAGATCGACCTTGTTGGTATAAAGGAGCGACAGCACCATCTTGTAATAAGATTTTTTCAGCTTGCTTCATTGCTTCCCAGCGTGCTTTTTCATCACCAGCTAAAGTTGTTTTCACTTTATGAATTAGCTCGTCGTACTCTTTGTTAGAGTATTTATCGAAGTTGTAAGCACTATCTGTTGTGAATAGATCTAAGAATGTAATAGGATCTGCGAAGTCAGGGCCCCAGCCATCAATTCCAATTTCATAATCACCACTTAGTAGTAATTTCAACTGTTGTTTACGTGGTTGTGGTTTTAAATTCACTGTTAATCCATCTAGATTTTTTTCTAGTTCACCCTTTAAATATTCGCCAGTCTTTTTAGCTAAAGCATTATCGCTTGTTAATAGTTCAATTGTTACTTTATCAGTACCAAGTTCTTGCTTCGCTTTTTTCCAGTTTTCTTTTGCCGTTTTCACATCATCTTTGACTAGATTTCCGTTTTCTTTACGGAAATCGTTGCCTTCTGGACTTTTTGCGAATTTCGCAGGAACCATTCCTTCAGCTGGGACAGCACCGTTATTTAAAATTGTTTCTACGTATGCTTTTCTTACGATTAGTCAACCTATAGATTTTTGATGGATTGAGTACCAAAAATCTATATCACACATGTATCCACGTATAACGCATACTAAA
>NZ_JAKUFP010000059.1:0-13976 GCF_022663495.1 Bacillus cereus group sp. BfR-BA-01383 | reverse complement strand
ATTCTCCGATCCCAATTTCCCTCTTATTATACAAGAAATACCCTATAGAATAGACTTTTTTCAAGTGTCTACTCTATAGGGTACATTTTAATTTGTAGCTACGCTTTTTCTTTTTAAGAATTTTGGCTGCGGAATCTTTTTCCGAGTTTAGCTAATAATTCAGGCTGATCCCCTTGACTCATTACAACTTCAATAAAGGTAAGACGATTTGTATTAAAAGTTATTTTAGTTAAAACTTCTGCTAACTCTGTTTCATTTTCTACTTTAAATGTTAGACTTTTTTCTTCTAGTCCGAATACGTTTGGTAGTTTAGCGTAATCCCACATTTGTATATCATTATATGGTTGGTTTTGGCCGTGAATCGCACGTTCGACAGTATATCCGTTGTTATTGATTAAAAATATAATTGGTTTTAAACTATGACGTAACATAGTGGATAACTCTTGAACAGTTAACTGGAAAGAACCATCACCAATAATTAAAATGTTACGCCGTGATAAATCAGCGAGTTGTGTTCCTAATAAAGCAGGAAGTGTATATCCAATAGATCCCCATAACGGTTGTCCTACATATGTAGTGTTATTTGGTAAAGGGATAGCGGCACTACCAAAGAAAGGTGTTCCTTGCTCTGCAATTAAGACGTCGTTTTCTTTTAAAAAATGATACATTTGCTGCCAAAATCGTTTTTGAGTAACGATTTGTGCTTTTGGATTGAACTCTTCAGTAATAGATAGTGATTCTGAAATAAACGGTTTAATTTCAAGTGCTTCCACATTGCGAGGTTCAATTGAATCACTTAAATGTTGTAAAACATCTTTCATTATAACTGGACCGTATTTTTTATCTATAATTTTAACAGTATAGGGATGGATTTCTATAACTTGCTCTTTCGTAAAACCTTGTGTAAAGCCACCAGTAATAGTATCAGTTAATTTCACACCTATACTAATAATACAGTCCGATTCATCAATTCTTTTTCGCAAGTATGCTGAACTAACATCGCCAGTATAAACACCTATAAATTGAGGGTGTTTTTCAGGGAATATTCCTTTTCCCATACTTAACGTTGCGATAGGAAACCCAGTTTTTTCTACGAATTGATGTAAATATTCTTTAGCGTGAAATCGATCCACTTCAAAATCAGCTAAAATAACAGGTTTTTTGGCACTATTTATTTTTGAAGTGGCATGAAGAAGCATTTTATTTAATGCTTCTTTATTACTTAACATCGGATTATTTAATAGTGGCTCAGTAGGTTTATTAATGGGTTTATTATGTACATCGATCGGTAAATTAATATGAACAGGACGTTTTTCATTCCAACATGCACGAAGTACACGGTCAATTTCCTCAGCAGCATGCTCAGGGGTTAAATTTGTTTGCGCAACTGTAATCTCTCGATACATATTGGAAAAGTGATCAAACTTTCCATCCCCTAAAGTATGGTGCACGAGTTCGCCATTCTCCATTACATTTGTTGTTGGTGTACCAGTTATTTTTATAACAGGTACGTTTTCTGCATATGAACCAGCAATGCCATTAATGGCACTTAATTCTCCAACGCCGAAAGTTGTAATGAGAGCAGCGACGCCTTTTATGCGAGCATATCCATCTGCTGCATACGCTGCATTTAATTCATTGCAGTTGCCAATCCACTCCAAATTTTTATGTGCAATCACATCATCTAAAAAGGCAAGATTATAATCACCAGGAACACCAAATATATGCTCAATTCCAAGTTCGTGTAGTCGATCTAATAAATATGTACTTACAGTATATTGCATTTTCAAGTGAATCATCTCCTAATTGTGTAATGAATATTTCAATAAACTGAAAGAGTTCAAGTGCGTTGGTTAAAATATTCATAACTGGATTGTGGTATAATTTACATACAGGGGGAAAGTAGATGACACAACATAAAGAAGAACAGATGAATGAAGCATTAGCATTATTTTACTTTGCATATAAAACTTTTACTGAAAAGCCAGATGAAATTATAAAAGAGTATGGTATACAGCGAGTACATCACCGAATCTTATTTTTTATCGCACGTTTTCCAGGGATTAGTGTAAATGAACTATTATCATTATTAGAAATAAGTAAACAAGCTCTTCACGGACCACTACGTCAACTTGTGGAAAAGGGACTTATTGAAAGTAATGAAGCTACACATGATCGTCGTGTGAAACAGCTATCTTTAACAGAACAAGGTGCAGATTTAGAGAGAAAACTGAGCGATGTTCAAAGAAAACAAATGGGTGCTATTTTTTCAAAATTTGGTGAATCATGCGAAGAAAATTGGCATCAAGTTATGAATGAAATGGCAAATAGTCGTTCAGGTTTTGATGCATGGATATCGAAACGAGAAATACCAGTCGATCAAAAATAATGAGAAAATATATCTGTTTTTATAGTTTGAAAAAGATCAATTTTTATCCATACTTTTGGAAAATATGGATAAATCATAGTATGTATGGATAAAAAAATCACATTACCAAAAACTTAATATGTGCGCGCAAAGTAATAGTAAAATTCACATTTCCGAGAGGGGAATTATAATGATAAAACTTGTACTTATTCGTCACGGACAAAGTTTATGGAACCTTGAAAATCGCTTTACAGGATGGACAGATGTAGATTTATCAGAGAATGGATTAAGTGAAGCAAGAGAAGCAGGTGCGATATTGAAGAAAAATGGATATACTTTCGATGTTGCATATACTTCTGTATTAAAACGAGCAATCCGGACACTATGGATTGTACTTCATGAGATGGATCTTACTTGGGTGCCTATACATAAATCGTGGAAATTAAACGAAAGACATTATGGAGCACTACAAGGGTTAAATAAAGATGAAACTGCAAAAAAATATGGAGAAGAACAAGTTCATATGTGGAGAAGAAGTGGTGATGTGAGACCGCCTGCTCTTACTGAAGATGATCCTCGATATGAGACGAACGATCCAAGATATAAAACGCTCAAAAAAGGTGAATTCCCATTGACTGAATGCTTAGTTGATACAGAGAAAAGAGTACTCGATTATTGGCATTCAGAGATTGCGCCGGCATTAAAAAGTGGTGAAAAAGTAATTATTTCATCGCATGGTAATACAATTCGTTCGCTAGTGAAATATTTAGATAACCTTTCAAGTGATGGTGTAGTCTCATTAAATATTCCAACAAGCATTCCGCTTGTATATGAGTTAGATGAGAATTTACGTCCAATTCGCCATTATTATTTAAGTATGGATGGGGAAGTACCTGAAGGTGAGATTCCAAAACATATTACATTTTGATATATTGATTTGAATTGTAAGCTTGTCTACCTATACAATGTAGATTCATGATAAAAGACGTGGTTTCCTTCTTATATTTATGCTCTGAAATAAAATTTAGAAGGTTGTCCATGTCTTTTGTCATAAAGCTGACAGTTCATGCATGTAATGTTATCGTGAGCAGTTTTTGAATGGAGGGTGATGTGATTGATGGTCTCTAACATTCGAATTGGTTTATGTATTCTTGCAGTTGTATTTGCAGTACTCGTTTTCTTTTATTGGAAAAATGAAGAATTGTACGAAGAGAAGAAGCAACGAATTCGAAAAACATGGTATGGGTTATTTATTATATCAGTCACAGTATATTTCATGATAAAAGGAATCGATTTAACCCTCTGGAAAAATCTTTTAATGTTCACCGCAATGGTTATTTTTGTTGATGTTGCGTTCATTTTGACACCTAACATTTCAGAAATATGGGGCGCGAAATTTAGCGATATAGGCAAAACTGTTCAATCGATAAAACGGTCATTAATCGCTTCAAAAGCAAGGGGAGAAATATATACGAATATTATTCAAAATATTAATCCAACAGCGTTTGGAACGATGGAATGGCATACTGAAGAGGAATACACAAAAAGTTTAAACGCATTTTTAGATTCATATGGAGAAAAAATTGGTGCGAAAATTGTTGTATTTGAAGCAGCTAAAGAATTAAATACAAATTTTCGTGGTATCCGCTCGCAATTTAGTATGATTGTACCGTTAGAACATATCGAACAATTGAATGAGCAGAAAGCGGTACAAGTAGAAAACGTCGGAATTATTCCTGCCAAAATAGTGAGTGATGTTTTTATTGTTATTGACGGCAAGAAAAATAATCTTCAAGATCGAGACTTTGAAAATGTATATAATTTAACGATACATCATAGTTATTTTAGTAAGTAAGGACAGAATCGTTTTTCTGTCCTTTTCATCTATACATAATTTGGAGAAGGCTGAATAAAATTGGACAATCACTCCTACACTAGCAGGTAGAGGTGATTGTAATGATAAAAGATTATAATGATGAATTCTTTAAAGAAAATACTGAAGATGCAACTGATTTCTCTTTAATAAAAGGAGATACGATGCAGCAAATAGAAGATTTAGAAGAAGATTTAAAAAGAAACGGATAATAGTACACCTTTTTTGCATTTGCTATATAATATAAGTATAAGGTTGTATTTTTTGTAAAAGGGGGGGAAGAGATGGCAGAAATAAATGTACAAAAATCTTCATTTTTTAAAGAAAAAAAAGATGAATCAAATACAGATTTCTCTCTTGTGAAGGGTGCATTAACGGAAAATATAAATCGATTAGAGAAACTAATGAATAATAGTACTTCAAAATATATGCGAGCGAAAAAAACGAAAGAAAATGCATAGTGCATTTTCTTTCGTTTTTTTATTTAAGAGTAAATTTTCCTTTTATTTTTGAAGGTAATTTTGCTTGTTGAATTTCTTCATAAGGTTTTACTTTAATGGTTTGCTATAAAAAGTATACGTCCCTTATTCCATTACTAAAATGGATTTTGATTACAGCCGTGTAAGGATTATTCATCTAAAAAAGGAGAGTTTGGCGAGTTGATTTTTAAGAACGAAATATGAAGGGAAGATACTGAATCATGGTATAATGATAAAAGACTTACATATTATTTTGTCATTTTGAGAGGAGCTTAAAAAATGTATTCTACTTTAGAGCAATTAACAAAGCACCCTGTATTTTATCATTTTGCAGAAATTTCAAAGATTCCTAGAGGATCAGGTAATGAAAAAGAAATTAGTGATTACTTAGTGAGTTTCGCAAAGGAACGTAATTTAGAAGTTATTCAAGATGAAGCGTTAAATGTCATTATAAAAAAAGAAGCTACTTCTGGTTATGAGAATGTTCCGGCTATTATCATTCAGGGGCACTCTGATATGGTGTGCGAAAAAAACCAAGCGACAGTTCATGATTTTGAGAAAGATCCAATTGAATTAAGAATTATTGGTGATATGTTATATGCAAACGAAACTACATTAGGTGCGGATAATGGTATTGCCGTTGCATATGCGTTAGCATTATTAGATTCAACAGACATCCCGCATCCAGCTTTAGAAGTTGTTATTACAACTGAAGAAGAAACGACAATGGGCGGAGCTTTCGCAGTTGATGCGAATCACTTTGACGGAAAAATTTTTATTAATATTGATTCTGAAGAAGACCATAAATTACTTGTAAGTAGCGCAGGTGGTGCGAAAGCAGTTGAAACAATTCCAGTAATTTGGGATGTGGCACCAGTTGATATGGATGTATACCGTCTATATGTTGGTGGGCTTAAGGGCGGACATTCTGGTATGGAAATTGATAAACAACGCGGAAATGCGAACAAAGTACTAGGACGAGTTTTACGTGATTTATCTGTAAATATTCAATTTGAAATCAGTGAGGTTCACGGCGGATTAAAAACGAATGCAATTCCGCGTGAAAGTGTAGCTACACTTTTATTACGTCCAGAAGATGTAGAACAAGTAGAAGAAAAGCTAGAATCGTGGACAAGAGTATTACAAGAAGAAATGCGTGCTGTTGATCCGGATGTTCATGTTACAATTACAAAATTGGATGAGAAAGTAGAAAAAGTATTTGCTAAAGAAACACAAAAACAGCTTATTTCATCATTATTCTTAATTCCAAATGGCATTCAAAGTATGAGTATGGATATTAAAGGTCTTGTAGAAAGCTCAACAAATTTAGGCGTTATTGAAACGCTGCAAGATGAAATTAAATTACGAAACGAAGTAAGAAGTTCAGTAAGTAGTTTGAAAAAACATATTGCAGATGAAATTAAATATATTGCTGAATTAGTAGGGGCAACATTTGAATTAGAGTCAGCATACCCAGAGTGGCCATATAATCCAAACTCACAGATTCGTAATTTATTTGAAAAAGTGCATCAAGAAAAATATAACAAAGATGCTGAAATATTTGCTGTACATGCGGGAATTGAATGTAGTGTATTCGTTCAAAAGATGCCTGAATTAGATGCAATTTCATTCGGGCCGGATATTTTCAATGTCCACACTCCAGATGAGCACATTAGTATTTCTTCTGTTGTGAATAACTGGGGATTCTTTGTTGATGTAATGAAGGGTACGAGAGAATTAGCAAAGTAATAACCGATGAATTTAAGAGTAGCCTATAAAAAATTTATAGGCTACTTTTTGTATTGAATTTTTTATAAGGTTTGAGTATGGAAAATATAATGAACCTACACTACGTATATGAAGGGGAAATTTCATATACCGTATTATGTAATCGAAAAGAAATGTATCAACTGAGCAAAACAAAGAACAACAAATTTTTTTAATAAACATACGAATATGACCGATTCCTAAGTATATTGGTATCGGTCAATTTTGGATTCTAAATGTAAATATACTAAAATGGAATATAATTGAAATCAAAAAACATTTAGAAAGAACAATTTCGTTGTGAACTATTGTATAGTGTAGATATGAGTAACAAAAAAAGGGGGACTACATATGTGGAAGCGATTTGTAGCGATTGGTGATAGTTTTACAGAGGGGATTGGGGATGAAGTTGAGGGAATAGCATTAAAAAGCTGGGTAGATCATTTTGTTCAACTGTGTGAAAACGATATAGAATATACTAATTTTGCAAAGCGTGGGTTAGTAACTAAAGAAATTCGCTCGCAGCAATTGGAAAAGGCATTAACTTTTAATCCAGATTTGGTTAGTCTAATTGCAGGTGCAAACGATGTTTTAAAAGGACGTTGGGATCATCAAGCATATAAGAACGATATGAAATTTATGATAGATACATTAAGTAAAACAGGTGCTGATATTATTATAGCAAACCTTCCAGATTTTACAGTTAGGCTTCCTTTTTCTTCTGAAAAAAAACAAGTATTAAAAGAACAATTATTAGAGGCGAACGAGGTTATACTTTCATTGAGTAGAGAGTATAAGCTTCATCATGTTGACTTTTGGAATCATCATTTAGTTAATGATAATACACTTTGGTCTACGGATTTAATTCATCCAAACTCAAAAGGATATGTAAAAGTTGCTGAATTGATTTATAGTAGTTTGCCTGTACATGATTCTTCTAAATAAGCTTTAGAATGAACTAGCCCCCTGTCGCATACAGCGCAGGGGTTTTGATGCGAAAAAGAAGGATATATAGTGCCTATAAATTATAGTTTAAGTAATTCTTTTTATTGTCTATATTTTTGTTGTTTTCTGTTGCAGGACCCTTAGTATAAGGGTCCTTTTTTCTATCCAATATCTACAAAAAAGATAAGATCGGAGAACCCGAACTAAAAGATATTTTAAATAAAATTGTTAAAACAGTACTAATAATGATACCGATTGCAAAAAGACTCGCTTGTTTTCATTTTTGAAAGGTTGGCATTGCTAATAGTAAATAGAAGAGTAAAACAAATTGAAATGGATAAGTGAGGGTGATTTTAAACTTTAACAAAACAGTTATTTAGTAAAACATAAATAGAGCACACAAATAAGTATGCTCTAAGAAAAATAGGTGATACAAGTGGAGTGTTGCGTGAAATTCACAAATAATAATCAGATTTTTATGAGTGTATTTTTAACATTGTATGCTTTACTTGTTTTTTAGGAGCCTGTCATGTAAGAGAATGTATATTGCACACCTTTACATCCTCAGGAGGATTTTTATATCAAAAAAAGATAATCAATGGAACAAATGTAACTTGTATCTTGTCTATATATTGAAACCATAATAAAAGTGAGGGCAGTATTATGTTTATTCAAATAAGTTTGAGGTGTGGAAATGGAACAGAAGTTTATTGAAAAATGTAATCATGATGAGCTTGACTATGTTATAAAAGATTATTGGCAAGATGTATGGAATTATTCATTTATTATTACGAAAGATCCACACTTATCAGATGACATCACGCAAGATGTATTTATAAAGGTTTTTAAAAATTGGCATTTGTTTCGAAAGGAGTCATCTATTAAAACGTGGATATTAAAAATTACAAGAAATACGGCAATAAACTATTTGAAATCCTCTTATTTTAAAAGGATATCTTTAGTGGGATTTTTTAGTGATGATAAGCAATCTTCATCGGCAGAACAAGAATTTTTTAAGCAAGAGGAAATGAATGAAGTGTGGGAGGTTGTATTAAAACTACCTAAAAAACACCGTGAAATACTAATATTGGACGCAAAATATGAATTATCTTATGAAGAAATGGCTGAAACATTAGGAGTGTCAATTGGAACTGTAAAATCTAGATTAAGCCGAGCGAGAAGTAAGGTTTCAAAATTAATAGGGGAGGGTAGAAGTGATGAACAATAAAAAAAATCCCGACTGGTATAGCAAATTAAAAAACGGTCCAATGGAGAATCGTAAAGATGAAGAAGAATTTATTTATAAAATAAAGCAATCGATAGACCAAAATAGTGAAGTAGATTTTGCAATATACAAAAGACCATTTCGTAAAAAAGTATTGCCTATTATAGTTGTTTTGGCTTGTACAATGTTATTTTTTATTGTTCAACAACCTTGGCTTGATGATAATAAATCACCGGTACAAAGTAGTACTCAAATTAAGCCTAAAACAAAAGATGAATCTGCTCAAGATCCCTCACTAAAACAATTTATAAATGACTTATATCGAAGTACAAATTCTAAAAATGAAAATGAATTGTATAGAGCATTAAATGATGAAGTTATATTTAAAGGGAGGATGTATAAGAAGGAAGAATTGCAGTTTGATGAGGATATTTTTCATGAGTTGCAAGTTGCTCTTACAATGGGGGGAGAATTTATAAATGAAACAAAGCGAGCATACAAAGTACCAAGTGGATTGGCAGAAAGTAACCAACCAAAGCAAGAACATTTTATATATGCAACTGTTACTGGAAACAAAACGAAAATTTTAGCTGAACCAAAACTAGAATCAAAAGTTTTATATGAAGTATCTAATGAGATGGTAAAAGCTTGGATCCCGGAAAAAGTGCAAAATGATGGATATATAAAAATATCGACTATTAACGGTAATACTGGATATGTACAAAAAGAGTATGTTTTAACTGATATTAAATATTCTTTCGTGTTCGAAAAGAATGATGAAGGCATGTGGAAAATAACGAATATAGAATCTATATGGTAAAAGAGGAAGGTTCACTTTAATGAACCTTCCTCTTTGTTTTTATTTTCTTTTTGAAGAGTATTCCAGGACTCTAAAATCTCTGATGTAACGAGAGCGGCAATGTTTTTTTCAGCATTGCTACCAGGAATAACGACAGAAATAGCAATTTGTGGATCTTCGGTAGGAGCATATGCGATGAAAAGAGAATGATTGATCATTCTTTCTTGCTCATTCAATGAACCCGTTATACCCGTTTTACCTGCGACATGAAAGGGTAAGTTTTTAATCTCCTCTATATTTTGACTCATTCCACCTTGCACGACACTCCAAAATTTCATAGGATAACGATTTGAACTTTCTAAAATTGGTTTAAACTTTTTTGTTTCCTTTCCGTCCTGACCAATAATAGTACTTACGATTTGAGGTTTATATTTATCACCTTTACTTGCCAAAGTTGCTGCATATTGAGCGAGTTGAAGAGGGGTATGCACTTCATTTCCTCCCCAAGAAGCATTTAATAAAGCGGAGATTCCATTTTCAAACTTATTAGATGGATGAAATTCATATTTTCCGTCTTCTTCAAAGGGTAAATCGATTCCAGTTTTAGAACGAAGGCCGAATTGCATTAAATAATCTGTCCATATATTTGCTACTTTTTCTATATTCCCATTATTTTGGTTGAATAAGGGTAGAGCTACTTTTGCTGTCATAAATGTGTTAGAAGAATTAATGATAGCCTGACTCGGTGTGATCTCACCTGTTGGCGTTCCAGGTGCATTCGTAATGTTATTTTGATTATCATACTGAAAAGTACCTTTATCTAAATAAGTATCTTCAGGTTGAAAAAGCTTTTCATTTAATCCAATTAAAATAGTAAGAGGCTTTATAGTAGAGGCCATATTTACATAAGATTCACCATACTTTAATTTTTGAATTGCTTTATTTTGCGAAATAGATTTGATGTTTTCTTTTTTAGATGATATTTGTGTATGTAATGTATTTGGATTAAAAACTGCCGAGTTGGCCATAGTTAAAATTGCGCCAGTTTTTACATCGCTCACTACAGCATAGCCAGCATTAGCATCACGTATTTTTTTAATTTGAGATCTTAATGCTTCTTCTGTTTTTTGCTGCAGCTTAGAGTCTAAAGTCAGCTGGACATCTTTTCCTTTTTGTACTTTTTGAATGTTCCATAAGAAGTTTTTAGTATTCACTTTAAAAATCAGAGTTTTTCCTGGTTTTCCTTTTAAATCATTTTCATATTGAAGCTCAATCCCACTTTTACCAACAGGTCCATACTTAGAATTAAGGTCATTTTCTACATACCCAATTACTTGTGAAGCAATTTCATGTTTGGGATAATATCGAATCGATTCATCTTTGATTATTACATTATTAGGTTTGCTCTTGTTTATGAATGCAAGTTCATTCTCAGTTATGTCAGAGTATAACGGTATCTCATTCATAGTCTGCTTTTTACAAGATTGTTGTAATTGCGATTTTATGTCCTTTGCAGAAATGTCATGTTGAAACTCTCTTGAAAATTGATTGAAAAAAGCTAATGTATTTGATGTATCTTGATCCGATAGCTTTTCTTCATTAGAGGTGCAATATAGAGACTTAACTTTCTTATTTGTAGCTAGTATTAAATCATTTTGATCAAGAATTTTTCCTCTTTCAGCTGAAGAAGTTGCGATAGTAATTGAAATGAAGTTGATTTTTAATAAAATTAATAAAATCAAACCTACAATAGAAAGAACCGCTAAAAATCTCCATCTTTTTATTTTTGTATGTAACATAAAACCCTCCCTTTTTTAGCTTATTTCATCTTATAGTTAATTATTTTTTTTGTAAATGTGGAACAACTTTATGATTTAGGTTGTCTATTAAGTATTACAACATGAAGAAAGGAATAATCAGTATGAAAAGTTATCAGCAAGTCTATGTGTAAGTTTAATATGAGTCATTATACAGTTTAGCATTTCTAATGCAAGCGGCAAAAAAATAGAGAGAAAAACAGGAAAGGAGATTTATTAATTACGGGGCTAAACCGAGAGGAATAGATACTTACAAGGATTTAGCAAAAAAGATATGACACTATTTATAACTGAATAGTGGTTTCTAATATATAGGGAACGTATTTATTTACTAAGTATTAATGAGGAGTTCCGGAAGAATTATATGGAGGATTTATGAAAAAACAAAAAGAAAATAAGCAGCAGACATATATATCTATTCGATTAAATATAATGTTCCTTTGCATATTTCTACTATTCTCAGCTATTATTATGCAACTAGGAAAAGTACAAATTGTTGAGGGAGAGGCTTATAAGAACCAAGTGGAAAGCAGTCAAAATGCAACAACTAGTATTCCGGTTCCACGTGGACAAATTCTGGATCGAGAAGGGAAAACAGTCGTTAATAATAAATCTCTTCGCACAATTACGTATACAAGGGTGAAGGGGATTACGAGTGAAGATATTTTAAAAACAGCAAAAGACTTGGCGAAAATGCTTGAAATGCCTGAACAAGATATAAATAAGTTAACCGATATCGATAAAAAAGATTTCTGGATGCAATTGAATACAAAACGTGCGGAATCAAAGATTACTAAAAAAGACATAGGAAAGTTTAAAGAAAAGGGAATAGAGGGAAAAGAGTTAGATAAAAAAATTGAAGACTTAAGACGAAGCCGCGTTACAGAAGTAGAATTGGCAGAATTAACAGCACAAGATTTAAAAGTGTTAGCTATTAAAAGTAAAATGAGTTCAGGTTATCAACTAACACCACAAATTATTAAAAAAGATGTAACAGATCAAGAGTATGCGCGGATAAGTGAAAAGCTTGCGGAGTTCCCAGGAGTAGATGCAACGGTTGATTGGGAACGTAATTATGTAAATGGTAATTTATTTCGTTCTGTGTTAGGTAATATTACAAGTAGTGAAGAAGGATTACCGAAAGAAAATTTAGATTCTTATTTGGTACGTGGATATAACCGTAATGATCGTGTAGGGAAAAGTTATATTGAACAACGATATGAAGATGTATTACACGGCACAAAAGAAGAAGTGAAAAATATTACTGATAAATCTGGAAACATTATAAACACAGAAATAATCTCTAAAGGAAAAAGTGGTAACAGTTTAACATTAACGATTGATATGGAATTACAAAAGAAAGTGGAAGAAAGTATAGAGAAAAATTTGAGAGCTTTTAAGAGTTCAGAGCCACTGTTGGACCGAGCTTTTGTCGTCATGACGAATCCAAAAAATGGACAGATTTTATCTATGGCAGGCAAAAAGATTGTAGAAAAAGAAGGGAAAATAGAGATTGAGGATTTGGCATTAGGTAACATGACAACTTCGTATGAGCTAGGGTCAGCTGTAAAAGGTGCTACTTTATTAACTGGATATGAGACAGGGGCAATACAGCCAGGAGATCAATTTTATGATGCACCGATGAAATTTAAAGGTACACAAGCTAAGAAATCGTGGAATGTATCCGGATTTGGTAATATTAATGATTTACGAGCTTTACAAGTATCTTCGAATGTATACATGTTCCAGACAGCTTTAAAAATTGCGGGAGTTAATTACGTACCAAATGGTTCGTTGGATATTAAACAAGAAGCATTTGATACGATGCGCTATTATTTTAAACAATTTGGTTTAGGTGTCCTAACAGGTATTGATTTACCGAATGAAATAACTGGACAAACTAGAAAAGTAGATAGTCAACCTGGGTTTTTACTAGATTTTTCTATCGGTCAGTATGATACGTATACGCCATTGCAATTGGCACAATATATTTCAACGATTGCTAATGGTGGTTATAGAATGCAACCCCAAATTGTACAAGAAATACGAGAGCAATCAATAAAAGAAGAAGAGGTTGGCAAAGTTATACGTTCCATAGAGTCTGTCGTATTAAATCGAATTGATATGAAGACAGAACATATTGATCGGATAAAAGAAGGGTTTAGATGGGTATTCCAAGAAGGTGATGGAACTGGCGTGAAGTATTTCAAAAATGCTTCATATAAACCAGCAGGAAAGACAGGGACAGCTCAAACTGTATATGGTGGAGATGATCCAATTGGTAGAAATGCAAAAGGAGAACGTATGGAATGTTACAACTTAACATTAGTTGGATATGCTCCATATGATAATCCAGAAGTAGCATTTTCTGTAGTAGTCCCATGGCTTCATAATGATAAAAGTGGAATTAATTCTATAATTGGAAAGGAAGTTTTAGATGTATACTTTGATTTAAAAAAGCAACGTATACATGGTGAAGCTACTAATACAGATAGCCCGAATCAAAATCAGTAAAACTTGTACACTTTTCTTAGGGAAAGAAACTCTGTTTATATAAAAGCCTTTATAAGTAAAAAAATGAGATTTGAAATAAGAGATAGCGGCGATCATAGTGATATGATCCCCTTATAGTAGACAGGAAAAAGAAAGCACATTAACCTGTTTACTATGGAGGGGATTTTTCTATGGGGAAAATTAGAGTCA
>NZ_JAKUFP010000058.1:0-14858 GCF_022663495.1 Bacillus cereus group sp. BfR-BA-01383 | reverse complement strand
TCTAGCATCTAAAAATAAAAATTGACGTTTCACGTTGTTTGTTTCGTTTAGTTTTCAAAGTTCAACATCGCGTTTCAGCGACTTTTATAATTTAACATTTTTCGTTAAATCCGTCAACAACTTTTTTCTTTCGTTCCTGACGACGCTTATTAATTTACCATACTAATAACTCCTTAGTCAACACTTTTTAAAAAAATGCCAAAATAATTTTATCTTGGCATTATATAAAGCTTAATAACCACTAATGCAGCAACTCCAGGTAGGCCTAATAAACTCGTTATTGTTGCTGTACCTACATTAATCGGGATATGAAAATCAAAATATGTTCCTACAACATTTACGATAAAGAGTAATGCAATTCCTAACGTAACATGAAAGAGCGCCTTCCCTATAAAACGTAACGGTTTAGAAGAGACACCAAAAACAAGAAAAATAAAAACTAGAGTAAGAATACCAACAATAATAATTGTAGAGTTCATTTTTTCCTCCTTATGAATGACCTATACATATCTATTTGTATGGGACAAGACAACAAAAAAGAACAATTAACCATGTAACTCCTGTTGGTTCATCTTACTAACCCTTGATCACGCAACCCATCAGAATCCTCAATAATTCTTTCAAAACGAAACAATCCCTTAGTTTTAACACACAAAATAAAAAGTCCTGCTTAAAAAGCAGAACCTTTTACCATTGCTCCATTTTTACAGGGCGACGCTTTGCTTCTTTTAACAAGAAGAAATATTTCGCCTCTGCTATTTTCAAAGAACAAAGCACATCTTGAGATGGTTCAACGCTTTGTTCGACCATCTTCTTCTGACGTAACCATTCATTCTTCACTTTTTCCAATAGTACAATTAACTTATCATCATACTCTTTACGCAATTTACCCTTCTTTTGAAAGAACATTTTTGTTTCTCCTCTTATACTTCTCTACGACCTTCTAACGCTTTTGACAGTGTTACTTCATCTGCATATTCTAAATCTCCACCAACTGGTAGACCGTGTGCAATACGAGTTACTTTAATACCTGTCGGCTTTAAGAGGCGGGATATATACATCGCTGTAGCTTCCCCTTCAATATTAGGGTTTGTTGCTAGTATCACTTCTTGTACCGTTTCATCGTGCAGTCGCTTTAAGAGTTGCGGGATATTAATGTCTTCTGGTCCAATTCCCTCCATTGGAGAAATGGCACCACGTAACACATGATACACCCCTTGATACTCTTTCATTTTTTCCATCGCAATTACATCTTTCGGTTCTTGTACGACACAAATAACCGATTGATCTCGATGTGAATCATCACAAATATAACAAGGATCACGGTCAGTGATATGTCCGCATACAGAGCAATATGCTAAGTCTCGCTTTGCATTCACAAGTGCTTTCGCAAAACCTAGTACATCATCTTCTTTCATATCTAATACGAAGAACGCCAATCGAACCGCTGTTTTCGGTCCGATTCCTGGCAACTTCATAAAACTATCAATTAATTTTGAGATTGGTTCTGGATAGTGCATATATCAATATCCTCCTAGAACATTCCACCCGGTAAGTTTAAGCCTTTTGTAAATTTACCCATTGTAGAGTTTGAAAGTTCATCAGCCTTTTTAAGTGCATCGTTCGTTGCAGCTAGTACTAGATCTTGTAACATTTCGATATCTTCTGGATCTACAACTTCTTCTTTAATTTTCACTTCAAGAACTTGCTTATGACCGTTTGCAATAACAGTAATCATTCCGCCGCCAGCTGTACCTTCAACTTTTTTTTCACCAAGCTCTTCTTGTGCTTTTGCCATATCCTTTTGCATTTTTTGCATTTGTTTCATCATGTTATTCATATTTCCCATTCCGCCACGCATCATAATTAATTCCTCCTAATAATAATTATTCTTTTATTTCAATAAGTTCTTGCCCTACTAATTTTACTGCTTCTTCTATGAGAGGATCTTCCTTTTGCTCTGAACCTTCTTCAGAATCCCCGCCTTCACGTTGTAAAAAGTCCTCACGAATTTTACCCCATTCACTTTTCGGGATAGCAATCATATTTAACTTTTTACTTAGCAATTCAAAAAGAATTTGTTCCAGCGTATCCATTGCTTCGCGATTTTCACTCGCCATTTTACAATGAATCTCATATTGAAACGCCAATACATAAGTATCATCTGAAGCCGCTACTGGCTCACTATTTTCTAATAAAACAGCAAATGCCACTTTGTTATACGATTTGAGTCTTCCTAACAACTCACCCCATACGGCTTTTAATTGTTCTAACTCTTGACGTTTCGCCTGCTTCAACACTTCATTTACACGTCCGACAGGAATTTTCATACTTCCTGTTCGTACTGGTTTTGGTGTTGCACGCGTCTCTCTTACTTCAGGTTGTACACCAGCTGGTACACCGTTCTTTTTCACTTGTTCTAATTCTTTCTCCAGTTGCTGCATCCTGTTCATAATTGCCTGTAAACGATCTGTACCGTTTGCTTGCATCATAAACTGCTGACACAGTTGTACCATCACAACTTCTAAGAAAATCCGCGGATGATTTGTCCACTTCATCTCTTGTTGTCCCTTACTCAGACTATGAATAATCTCATAGATGACTTCCGGCTGCATTTCTTCACTTAACACGCGGAATTGCTCATCTACAATTACTCGTTCTAGCATATGTTCTAGTTGTGGTGAAGTTTGATATAAAAGCATATCACGATAGTAGTAAATGAAATCCTCCATAAAGCGTACTGGATCCTTCCCTTTACTCATCATCTCATCTATGATACGCAATGCCCTTGATACATTATTTTCACGTATACATTCTACTAGGTTACCTAAATATTGCTGAGAAACAGAGCCCGTTACAGCTAAAACATCTTCTGTCGTAACCGCATCATCACTATAAGATATAGCCTGGTCGATAAGACTAAGCGCATCACGCATACCACCCTCGGCGGCACGCGCCACAATTTGTAATGCTTCCTCTTCTACTTGCGTACCCTCATTTGTTACAACCGTCGATAATCTCTCAACAATATCATTTACTGATATTTTTCGAAATTCAAATCGCTGACACCGTGAAATGATTGTAGGTGGGATCTTATGTGGTTCTGTTGTCGCTAAAATAAAGATAACATGTCCTGGCGGCTCTTCTAAAGTTTTTAAAAGTGCATTAAAGGCGCCCATAGAAAGCATGTGAACTTCATCGATAATGTATACTTTATATTCTACAGCACTTGGAGCATATTTCACTTTATCTCTTATATCTCTAATTTCATCTACACCGTTATTTGAAGCCGCATCAATTTCTAATACATCTGAAATAGATCCTTGTGTAATCCCCAAACAAGAAGGACATTCATTACAAGGTTCAGCTACCGGAGCGTGTTCACAGTTAATTGCTTTTGCAAATACTTTTGCAATTGTCGTCTTTCCTGTTCCCCTTGGACCAGAAAATAAGTAAGCATGTGAAACTTTCTCTTGAAGAAGGGCGTTTTGCAACGTTTTTGTCACGTGCTTTTGACCGACTACATCTTCAAACTTTTGCGGTCTCCATGTTCGGTATAACGCTTGGTATGACACGAAAATACGGCCTCCCTCAAAGGTTATTATCTTATATATTATAACCCATTCTGTTTATAGTTTCCAAAAGTTATTTTCCATACAAAAAACCCACCTTTGTATTAAGGTGAGTTTTGTATACATATATAACTGCCGTGCACCTTCTGTCGATTACGTACCATAAGCGTTACTCAAGCAGTTAGCTCGGTTCAGGCACTCCTGCGGCACACGAGAAGACCCGCTTATTGCTGCTTCCTTCCGGACCTGACAAGGTTCACGGGGTCCCGTTGCGCAGGACCCAAACGTCAACACCACTTACTTAAGGCAGACCTTACAGCAACATAACCTCGAGAAGGGATTCGGCCTCGCTAGAGCGGATTGCGAGTATAGGGCACCGCTACCTCCCCGCTTAGCACGACAAAGTTAAAACCAATATTCGGTTGCCTTCATTAAAGGCATTATCAGTATAACTTGTTTTTTTATAAAATGCAAATACGTTAATTTCCGTTACTTTTCTCTAATTTTTTTATCGCTTTTCTTTTTTTTCGAAGCTCTCTAAAAAAGTTTGTTAACAACGTACCGCATTCTTCTTCTAATACACCAGCTACTACTTCGCATTGATGATTAAAGCGTTCATCCGTTAACAGGTTCATTAATGTCCCTGCACATCCACCCTTCGGATCACTTGCACCGTATACAACTCGCTTCACTCGTGATAAAACAATTCCACCCGCACACATTGGACAAGGCTCTAATGTTACATATAACGTTGCATCTTCTAAGCGCCATGTCCCTAATTTTTTGCAAGCCTCATCTATCGCTAACAACTCGGCATGAGCTATTGACCTTTGCTCTGTTTCCCTTAGATTATGGGCAACACTAATTACCTCACCATCTAACACTATAACCGCACCAATCGGTACTTCTTGTATTTCCTCTGCCTTTTTAGCTTCTTCTATCGCTAGTTGCATAAAATAAATATCTTGATCTTGTTCCATAACATAGTCCTTTCATTACAAACAAAGTACATTTTTTCCATTTACTGCACATGGGATAACTTTTACAAATTCAATCCACCCTAAAAGAAATAGAGAGGAGCTTACATATGAAAAATACTGCCTTGCTCATTATCGATATGATTAATGATTTTCAATTTTCCCATGGGCCCATCCTAGCCAAAAAGTGCGAAGCCATCACAAGCCCTATTTTACAATTAAAGAAAAAAATGAAATCTGTCGGCTATCCTATAATTTATGTTAATGACCATTATCAACTTTGGAGATCTGATATTGACCAACTCATTACTCATTGTACGAATAAGTATAGTGAAAATATAATTCATAAGATTGCTCCAAGTTCTGATGATTACATTTTTATTAAACCACATTATTCTGCTTTTTATGAAACACCTTTGAATTCTTTATTAGGCCATTTAAAAATAGAAAACTTAATATTAACAGGAGTTGCCGGAAATATATGTATCCTATTTACAGCTAATGACGCTCATATGAGGAATTATACCCTGTATGTACCACAGGATTGTATTGCCTCTAATAGCGACCAAGATAATATACACGCTTTAAAAATAATGGAAACTACATTAAAAGCAAATATAACACCGTCATCGCAAATGAAATTTAATTAATACATATATCTATTTTCTAACTTTTTATATCAAATTAACCCGCTCGCTTCCCTCTTGTGCTACAATAATTCTGTTTTGTGTTTTTAGTAGTCACAGTAAATCACTGATTGAAAGGAGGAAACAGCGTGACCGGAGTACCATTTATCACGGTTGAAGGACCAATTGGTGTTGGAAAAACTTCACTTGCGAAGGAAATTTCAACTCACATGCAACTCCACTTCCTAAAAGAGATTGTTGATGAAAACCCTTTTTTAGGAAAATTCTATGAAGACATCGACGAATGGAGTTTTCAAACAGAGATGTTCTTTCTTTGTAATAGATACAAACAATTAGAAGATATTAACATAAAGTATTTGAATCAAAGGAAGCCAGTAGTAGCAGATTATCATATATTTAAAAATTTAATTTTTGCATCCCGTACATTAAAAAATTCTCAATATGATAAGTACATGCAAATCTATCGTATCCTTACGCAAGATATGCCTGTACCAAACGTCATCGTTTATTTAACAGCTAGCCTGGAAACATTACAAAAACGAATCGCAATGCGCGGAAGAGAATTCGAAAAAAATATGGATCCAAATTACTTACTACAGCTCACAAAAGATTATGAAACAGCCATGGATACTTTCAAAAAAGATCATCCAGACATTCCAGTATTGAAGTTTAACGGAGACGATATGGATTTTGTAAAAAATCCTGATGATTTAAATAACATCTTATCTGCCCTTCAAAATACTCTCTTAAAGGAGTCGAAATAACAATGAATTTAAGGCAAAAATACGATATACCAAATGATGCAGTAATCACTATTGCCGGAACGGTAGGTGTCGGAAAATCAACTATGACAACTGCATTAGCTAACGCTTTAGGGTATCGCACATCATTTGAAAAGGTAGATTCCAATCCATACTTGGACAAGTTCTATGCAGATTTCACACGATGGAGTTTCCACCTTCAGGTTTACTTTTTAGCGGAACGATTTAAAGAACAAAAAAGAATCTTTGAGTACGGCGGCGGTTTTGTACAAGACCGTTCTATCTATGAAGATACTGGCATTTTTGCAAAAATGCATCACGAAAAAGGAACAATGACAGAAACTGATTATGAAACATACAAAGGTTTATTCGATGCTATGGTCATGACTCCTTACTTCCCTCATCCAGACTTATTAATTTACTTAGAAGGTTCTTTTGATGATATTGTTGACCGTATTCAAGAGCGTGGTCGTCCAATGGAACAACAAACCCCAATTGAGTATTGGAAAGAGATGCATGGACGTTATGAAAACTGGATTAATAATTTTAATTCATGTCCTGTTTTACGCTTAAATATTAATGAATACGATATTTTAAAAGATGGCGATTCCATCGAGCCAATCATAAAAAAAATCGGCCATTTTTTAAAACAATCACGTAAACTTGTAAAATAAAAAACCCGTGCATATGCACGGGTTTTCCTATTAAATTACTTTTTCTTTTTGGTTGGAGCAATAATTTCACTCTCAGGTTTTCCAGCATTAATACGCTGACGAACGGTACTTGTACTAATATCATACGTTTCAGCAATCTCTTTAACAGTCATTTCTTTCCCATTAATCACTGCTGTCAATACTTTCCCTGTACGTTTTGGAGCTGTCTCTTTTTCCACAGCTGTTTTTTCAACTTTGTTTTGCACCGCTACTTCTTTCACAGCTTGTTTTGCTTGTTTTACATCACAAGTGCAACCACAAAGTTTACGGAATGTATCATCACTTATAGTGCGAGATACATTTGCACCACTGTTTAAAATTCTATTGTTCTTACAAACAGGACATTGTACATAATATAAAGTTTTTCCATCTAAAGGAAACGTTTGTATAATAAGATCCATGTTAACTCCTTTCATATCTATGAAGATAATCATCGGAATATGAGTGTGTAATAAGGACAAAATCGCCTTACACCATACTTTATGATTGGTTTTAAAATAAAAACTCGTTACGTGTTGGTAACGAGTTCTCCAATCTCCACTTATATGCGCTGTTGTCAATTATATCTGGAGGAGGTAGAGGGATTCGAACCCCCGCGCGACTCTCGCCGCCTGTCGGTTTTCAAGACCGATCCCTTCAGCCAGACTTGGGTATACCTCCATATTGACATCCAATATAATATCAAAAGAAAAACAGTTAGTCAACCCTACTAAAATAAATTATAAGGAAAGGAAAATTTTACTTTCCCTCTCCTATATTATAGTACTGACAACGCTCATAATTACCAATCACTCATACCGATGAATGTTTAAATTTACTTAATAACTGTTTTTCCTCCCATATAAGGGCGAAGAACTTCTGGAATTATAATTGTACCATCTTCTTGTTGGTAGTTCTCTAAAATAGCTGCCACCGTACGTCCGATTGCAAGACCAGATCCATTTAATGTATGAACGTGCTCTGGTTTTCCGTTTGGTTCACGACGGAAACGGATATTTGCACGTCTCGCTTGGAAAGCCTCAAAATTACTACAAGAAGAAATTTCACGATATGTGCCATAGCTTGGGATCCATACCTCAATATCGTATTTCTTCGCTGCTGTAAATCCTAAATCTCCTGTGCACATGCTCATAACGCGATATGGCAACTCTAATAATTGTAACACGCGTTCTGCATCATTTGTTAATTTTTCTAACTCTTCATAAGAATCTTCTGGTTTTACGAACTTCACAAGCTCCACTTTATTAAACTGATGCTGACGAATTAAACCACGTGTATCACGGCCAGCTGAACCTGCTTCAGAACGGAAACATGAGCTAAATGCAGCATATCGTATAGGCAACTGCTCTTTATTTAAAATCTCATCGCGGTGCATATTCGTTACAGGTACTTCTGCTGTTGGAATTAAGAAGTAATCCTCACTTTCAATACGGAATGCATCTTCTTCAAACTTCGGAAGTTGTCCTGTTCCTGTCATACTTGCACGGTTTACCATATACGGAGGTAATACTTCTTCATATCCATGCTCGTCAGTATGAAGATCAAGCATAAAGCTAATTAAAGCACGCTCTAATCTTGCACCAGCACCTTTATAAAATACGAAGCGGCTTCCTGTTACTTTCCCCGCACGCTCAAAATCTAAAATTCCTAAATCAGTAGCAAGATCCCAATGCGGTTTTGGTTCAAAAGTAAATTCTTTCGCTTCTCCCCAAGTACGTGCTACTACATTATCATCCTCTGTTTCGCCAACTGGAGCAGACTCATGAGGGATATTCGGAATAGATAGCATTAATCTTTCTAAGTCTTCTTCAACTGTACGAAGTTCATTATCAAGATCTTTTACTTTTTCCCCAACTTCACGCATTTCTAGAATTAGAGCTTCCGCATCTTTCTTTTCGCGCTTCAATACAGAGATTTGTTGAGATACTTCGTTACGTTTACTTTTTAGTTCCTCTGTTTGAACAAGTAACTCTCTTCTTCTCGTATCCAGTTCTTCAAAGCGACCAAAATCAGTTAGATCTTCGCCTCTATGCTGTAATTTTGCTTTTACTTCTTCAAAATTTGTACGTAAAAATTTAATATCAAGCATTCTATACTCCTCCTTTTATTTTATAAAACACAAAAAACTCCCGTCCCTATACAAAGGGACGGGAGTTAACCCGCGTTGCCACCCTAGTTGAAAGCATTACCGCTTTCCTCTCAAGTAGAAATAACGGCTCTTCACCGGGAATGCTTACTAATCATAAAGATATTCCACATTCCATTCCAGGATGGATTCACAAATTGTTCCTATCGATTTCCACCAACCATCGACTCTCTATAAGAAACGACATTTGTTACTATTTCCTATCAACACGCTTATTTTATAAAATTGTTACCATCAATTTACTATAATCTTATACAAGTTGCAAGTTACTTATACAACTTTTTTCATTTTCGCTTCTTTTACCATTTCTACAAAGTATGCTGTCACACGATGATCGTCCGTTAATTCTGGATGGAATGACGCAGCTAAAAACTGATTTTGTCTTACTGCTACCATTCGATCGTCATGCTTAGAAAGTACTTCCACATCATCAGCTACATTTACAACATACGGAGCACGGATAAATACACCAATAAAGTCCTCTCCTACACCTTTAATTGAAAGTGCGGCTTCAAAGCTATCCTTTTGGCGTCCGAACGCATTGCGCTCAACTGTAATATCCATAGCACCAATATGTGCTTCTTCATAACCAATAAGCGTTTTCGCAAGAAGAATCATACCTGCACATGTACCAAACATTGGTTTACCAGACTTCGCAAATGTACGAAGTGGTTCCATGAAAGCATACTTATCAATAAGACGGCGCATTGTTGTACTTTCACCGCCTGGTAAAATAAGACCATCAATCTCTTCAAGTTGTTCTATACGCTTTACAACAACAGCTTCTGCACCACTTGCTTCAACTGACTTTACATGCTCACGAACTGCACCTTGAAGACCTAGTACACCGATTTTCACCATTTTAAAGTTCTCCTTCAATTACCATCCACGCTCTTGCATACGTTGTTCTGGTAATAACGTTGAAATTTCGATACCCTTCATTGCATTACCTAATCCTTTAGAAAGGCTTGCAATTAGTTCGTAATCTTCATAATGAGTCGTTGCTTCAACGATTGCACGTGCAAATTTCTCTGGGTTCTCTGATTTGAAGATACCAGATCCAACAAATACACCATCAGCACCAAGTTGCATCATTAACGCTGCATCTGCTGGTGTTGCTACACCACCCGCTGCAAAGTTTACAACTGGCAGGCGACCAAGGCGTTTAATTTCAAGTAGTACTTCATAAGGAGCACCAGTATTTTTTGCATATGTCATTAACTCATCTTCACGTAGACTTGCAACTTGACGGATTTCTGCATTGACTTGGCGCATATGACGCACTGCCTCTACAATGTTTCCTGTTCCTGGTTCACCTTTTGTACGAAGCATAGATGCACCCTCTGCAATACGACGTGCAGCTTCTCCGATATCACGGCAACCACATACAAACGGAACTGTGTAATCACGTTTATTTAAATGGTATACTTCATCAGCAGGAGTTAATACTTCACTCTCATCGATATAGTCTACCCCTAATGATTCTAATACACGTGCTTCTACAAGGTGACCGATACGGCATTTTGCCATAACCGGAATTGACACCGCACCCATAACTTCTTCAACAATTGTTGGGTCTGCCATACGAGAAACGCCACCTGCTGCACGAATATCTGCTGGTACACGCTCTAATGCCATAACAGCAACTGCGCCTGCCTCTTCTGCAATTTTTGCTTGTTCGGCGTTAATTACGTCCATAATAACGCCGCCTTTTTGCATTTCTGCCATTCCACGTTTTACACGTTCTGTCCCTGTTACATTTGTCATGTACAAAAACCCCCCTAGGTGAATTGCTTTCCCCCGTTAAAGGCGAAAATTAAGAATACTCTTACATTCTACCACTAACTATCAGATGCTTGTCCACTACTTTTTCATAAAGTCGGTATGAAAAATAGGAATAAGAAAAAGCTCCTACAACGAGGAGCTTTTAAAACCAACCTTTTACTGTATCAACAGCACTATTCCATATACCACTAAAGAAAGAACCAATTCCGCGCATAGAACGAGTAAACCAACCAGCTTCTTCTACTGCCGATTTTGTTACAAGGTCTACTTGTAATGAATTACCAGATAAAAATCCAGGATCATTCGTATCTTTTGGTGTGATTACCAATTGACCAAGCGCAGCACCTTTTTTAATAGGTGCTTCCTGTCCCTTACTCGCTTCTTTTATCTCTGTTTTATAAATATCTTTGCTTCCTTTTGGAACTGGAAGTGAAACAGCTTGTTTCGTTTGAACCGCCACATCTTTATCTTTTGCATTTTCAACTCTTACTGTCTCGTTTCCTTTTACTGAAGAACCTTTGTCATACATTTTCTTCATTTCAAAGTTAGCAAAGCCATAATCATATAATTTCTTTGTCTCATCAAAGCGTGCTGTATGAGAATTTGTTTTAATAACTACAGAAATAAAACGCATTCCGTTTCTTTCAATCGTACCAGCAAAACAATCTCCTGCCTCTGGAGTTGATCCTGTTTTCAGGCCATCTACACCATCATATTCCTTAATTAAGCCTTTTAACATCCAGTTCCAGTTCGACATTTTAAAGTTCTCTTTTTCTGGACGGAAGAACTTTATCGGAATTTTTGCTGTATCTAATACTTTTGGATAATCTTTAATTAGATGTTGCGCTAAAATTGCAACATCCTTCGCAGACATCTTATTTTCTTCATCCGGTGCTGTACCCGCAGGATGCATTCCTTTTAAATCTTTATTTGTTAAACCCGTAGAATTGACAAATTTATAATTTTTCAATCCTAGTTCTTTTGCCTTATCATTCATCATTTTTACGAAATCTACTTCTTTACCTGCAATTGCTTCTGCTAATGCAATTGTTGCACCATTTGCAGAAAAGATTGCCATTGCTTCATATAACTCTTTCACTGTATAAGAGCCACCATTTTCTAATGCAACATTTGATAATGAAGCATCTTGTGAAACCTTATATGCATATTCAGAAACCTTAATTTTTTGATCCCACTTAAGTTTTCCTTTATCCACTGCTTCATGAACTAAATATTCACTCATCATCTTTGTCATACTAGCAATTGATAATAATTCATCTGCATTCTTTTGATATAAAATTTTCCCTGAATTCGCTTCGACTAAAATTGCTGCACCTGCTTCAATGTTTAAAGCAGCTCCTGTTTCCGCTGATGCATTACTATATGGTAACAACATGCTACAAGCTAGTGTAAGCACTGTTACTAACGCAATGAATCTTTTGCAAAACATACCTTTCACTTTTGCAACCCCCAATATCTATGTACTCACATAACCGTTATTCTAACATAACCCAAAAAAAATAGACAGAGATATCAAATCTCCGTCTATTTGTATATAAGACATTATAATGAGTAGTTTGGAGCCTCTTTTGTAATTTGTACATGGTGGGGATGGCTTTCAAGTAAACCAGCACCTGACATACGAATGAATTGCGCATTCTCACGTAAGAATTCTAAATCCTGTGCTCCGCAATATCCCATACCTGCACGTAACCCACCAACTAATTGATGGACTGTATCTGCTAAAGGTCCTTTATATGGTACGCGTCCTTCAATACCTTCTGGAACAAGTTTTTTGTTTCCTTCTTGGAAGTAACGATCTTTACTTCCTTTTTCCATCGCTCCAACAGAACCCATTCCACGATATACTTTAAATTGACGACCTTGGTAAATTTCAGTTTCTCCAGGGCTTTCAGCAACACCAGCAAACATACTACCTAACATAACAACGTGTGCTCCTGCCGCTAAAGCTTTAACCATATCACCAGAGTACTTAATACCGCCATCAGCAATAACTGGAATGCCGTGTTTACGAGCTTCTGTTGCACAATCATAAACTGCTGTTAATTGTGGTACGCCAACGCCAGCTACAACACGTGTCGTACAAATAGAACCTGGTCCAATACCAACTTTAACTACGTTTGCACCAGCTTCAATTAATGCTTTTGTTGCTTCAGCTGTAGCAACATTTCCAGCAATAATGTTTAGCGCTGGATATTTTGCACGAACTTCTTTTACTTTTTCAATAACACCTTGAGAATGTCCATGAGCTGTATCAAGAACAATTGCATCTACCTGTGCTTTTACTAATGCATCGATACGAGTCATAGCATCAGCTGTTACACCAACTGCTGCTCCGACTAATAAGCGTCCTTGCTTATCCTTTGCAGAGTTTGGAAATTCAATTACTTTTTCAATATCTTTTATTGTAATAAGCCCTTGTAATACACCGCTATTATCAACAAGAGGAAGCTTTTCAATTTTATACTTTTGTAGGATCTTTTCAGCTTCTTCCAGTGTAGTACCAACTGGGGCTGTAATTAACTGTTCTTTTGTCATTACGTCAGAAATTTTGATTGAGTAGTCTTGGATGAAGCGCATGTCACGGTTTGTAATAATACCAACTAATTTTCGCTCATCTAAATTATTTACAACTGGTACACCTGAGATACGGTATTTTCCCATAAGGTGTTCCGCATCATATACTTGATGTTCTGGAGTTAAAAAGAATGGATCTGAAATAACGCCGCTTTCAGAGCGCTTTACTTTGTCAACTTGCTCTGCCTGTTGCTCAATAGACATATTCTTATGAATGATTCCTAAACCGCCTTGACGAGCCATTGCAATAGCCATATCAGCTTCTGTTACTGTATCCATTCCTGCACTAATTAACGGGATGTTTAACTGTAAGCTTTCAGATAAAACTGTTTTAACACTTACTTCTCTTGGTAATATATCTGACTTTGCTGGTACAAGTAATACATCATCAAAAGTCAAACCTTCTTTAACAAATTTAGTTTCCCACATAATTGTTCCCCCCATAATACCAGAAATTATTATTAGTAGCTTATCAATTGGTTAAAATACTGTCAAGAAAGTATATATATGTTAGAATTTTTAGACAATAAAAGGAGCGTAATATATGCATCATACACCTTGTGCTTGGCAGCAATTAAGTTTCTTCTTTTCATCTCAAAATGTACAACGTTATCTTGCCCGTTGTTATGAAAAATCCTCAATTCAAGATGCCGAAAAAAAAAGTTTTGAAAATTGTTATCCATTTATTTATTACTTAGAACACGGTAAAAATTATTATGAATTATATAAGACAGCTCCATTTTCCATTCAGCCAATGTTGTTATTTTATGGAATGGGTCAACTTTTTAAAGCTTGTTTATTAACCATTAATCCAAACTATCCAGAATCAACAACCGTTCTAGCACATGGGGTGACAACCCGTAAACGAAAAAAACAAGGATATCAATTTTTAGAAGACGAGGTAAAAATACAGAAAAATGGACTATTTACTCACGCCGCAGAACAGCTGTTTCACATGAAACACTTGGAAACGGAAAAGTTTAGCATGTTAGAGCTAATGGGAAAAATCCCTGAGTTGCAACATTTATTTCGCTATAATCAAAAAGGAACAACATTGTATAAAATCGATTCAACAAATAAAAACGAGCTCTCTTTTTCAATCAACATACTAGATCGATTACATATGACTAAAGAGAGGTTTTCTCGTTACATCGAAACAACTTGTAAGCATTTATCAATACAACACGTACCTGAAAAAAATAATGAATCGAATGTATTTTTTTCAGCGCCTATTCAATCATGGAATCCTATGTACAGTACTCCTTTATATTATGAGTATCTTACCAATACTTATTATTTACCGCTTACGACCGACCCTAGAAACCCTAAGCCTGTATTACCTGAACTTCTCGTTCATTATTTATTGCTCTATAATTTAAGCATGATTTCTAGGTATGAAACAGACTGGTGGTATGACTTACTTGGAAGCTATAGTTCTGAAGATTATCCATTTATTTATCAATTCCTTAATATTTCTGCTCAAAAAATCCCTTATTATATTTCAGCATTTTTACTAACAGAATCCAACCTATTTCATGGGAAATAAAAAAACACAAGTCAAAAGACTTGTGTTTTTAGTTGCTTGGCGACGTCCTACTCTCACAGGGACAAGGTCCCAACTACCATCGGCGCTAGAGAGCTTAACTTCCGTGTTCGGTA
>NZ_JAKUFP010000057.1:0-14894 GCF_022663495.1 Bacillus cereus group sp. BfR-BA-01383 | reverse complement strand
AGAGGTCACACCCGTTCCCATACCGAACACGGAAGTTAAGCTCTCTAGCGCCGATGGTAGTTGGGACCTTGTCCCTGTGAGAGTAGGACGTTGCCAGGCTAATATTATTCCGCAGTAGCTCAGTGGTAGAGCTATCGGCTGTTAACCGATCGGTCGTAGGTTCGAGTCCTACCTGCGGAGCCATTATGCTTCCATAGCTCAGCTGGTAGAGCACTTCCATGGTAAGGAAGAGGTCACCGGTTCAAGCCCGGTTGGAAGCTTGGGAACAGTTTTTAAATTTTTGGCCCGTTGGTCAAGTGGTTAAGACACCGCCCTTTCACGGCGGTAACACGGGTTCGAATCCCGTACGGGTCACCACTTTTGGAGGATTAGCTCAGCTGGGAGAGCACCTGCCTTACAAGCAGGGGGTCGGCGGTTCGATCCCGTCATCCTCCACCATATATATTTAAATGTCGGAGGGGTAGCGAAGTGGCTAAACGCGGCGGACTGTAAATCCGCTCCTTCGGGTTCGGCAGTTCGAATCTGCCCCCCTCCACCATTTTCTTTAAAATAACCTGAGAGGGTTTATTTTTTTGAAAAGATAACCATACTAGTAAATATTAATGGGCTATAGCCAAGCGGTAAGGCAACGGACTTTGACTCCGTCATGCGCTGGTTCGAATCCAGCTAGCCCAGCCATTTAAGAGCCATTAGCTCAGTTGGTAGAGCATCTGACTTTTAATCAGAGGGTCGAAGGTTCGAATCCTTCATGGCTCACCATTTTCGCGGAAGTAGTTCAGTGGTAGAATACAACCTTGCCAAGGTTGGGGTCGCGGGTTCGAATCCCGTCTTCCGCTTAATTACTAAGGGGCCTTAGCTCAGCTGGGAGAGCGCCTGCCTTGCACGCAGGAGGTCAGCGGTTCGATCCCGCTAGGCTCCATCGAAGTAGAAAAAGCTTACATCATATGATGTAAGCTTTTTTTGTGTTTTAAAAGACAACTTTCATATTTGTCGTTTAAAATGAAGAAAACGTAAAATAAAGGATGGGGGATAATTGTGAAAGTTGTCATTGCATCTGATTCATATAAAGAAAGTTTAAAAGCTATAGAAGTATGTGAAGCTATTGAAAGAGGTTTTAGAGCAATTTTTCCTAAAGCAGAGTATGTAAAAATACCAGTTGGAGATGGAGGGGAAGGAACAGTTGATTCACTTGTTGATGCCACAGGTGGGAGAATTATATCACTTAACGTGACAGGACCGCTTAAAGAGAGCGTACAAGCCTTTTATGGCATGTCTAAGGATAATAAGACAGCGTTTATTGAAATGGCAGCAGCATCAGGATTACAACATGTTCCGATTGAAAAGAGAAATCCCCTTATTACAACGACAAAAGGAACAGGAGAACTTATATTACATGCACTAGACCAAGGAGCTGAGCATATTATTTTGGGACTTGGAGGAAGTGCTACAAATGATGGTGGAGCAGGAATGTTGTCAGCTTTGGGAGTCAGGTTTATAAATGGAGAGGGGAAAGTTATAGAGCCATCTGGAGGAGCATTACATTCGATTGCAACAATTGATTTTTCGCGAATGGATTCACGTCTAACACATATAAAGATAGAAGCTGCATGTGATGTAGACAATCCGTTAATTGGAATAAGGGGAGCGTCTTTCGTATTTGGGAGTCAAAAAGGTGCGACTGTAGAGGTGCAAAAAGAGCTGGATGAGAATTTAAAACATTATGCGAATATCCTTAAATGGTACTTATCTTTTGATGTATCTAAAATACCTGGTGCAGGCGCAGCGGGAGGAATGGGAGCAGCCGTTATTGGAGTTCTAAAAGGAAACCTGCGGAGGGGAATTGAAATTGTATTAGATTATACAAATTTTGATAAGCATATAGAAGGTGCGGATTTAATTATAACTGGTGAAGGTAGAATAGATGAACAAACAGCATATGGAAAGGCTCCTGTAGGTGTTGCGGAGCGCGCGAAACATTTTCATATTCCTGTGATTGCTATTGGAGGATCTGTATCTCCGAATTATCCGGCCGTTTACGAAAAAGGAGTCGATGCAGTATTTAGTATTACATCGAGTCCGATGACATTAGAAGAAGCATATAATGCGGCAGAAGAGAATATCGAAATGACAGCAAAAAATATTGCAGCAGTGTGGAAACTAGCATCAGAAAAACGCTTCTAAATGTAGAAGTGTTTTTAATTATTATCTAATAATAGTGATAGTAGTTATTTCATTAAGTTAACTTTATACATAGAATAGTCTTAAGATTTGGATTTTAACGCAGATATAACTGAATAAATTGTATATCCATGCAGGAAAATGTCGAGTTGAGTCAGACTATATAAAAGATTTAAAATATTTAGGAAGGCATAAAAGGGGGATACTATCTATGAAAAAAGAAATCTCAGTTATTGGAGTTCCAATGGATTTAGGACAGATGCGTCGCGGGGTTGATATGGGACCAAGCGCGATCCGTTATGCAGGGGTAATTGAAAGAATTGAACAAATTGGATATGACGTTAAAGATTTGGGAGATATATGTATTGAGAGAGAAAAAGAAGTAGATGAAAATACAAAATTAAGAAACCTTACACAAGTTGCAACTGTATGTAATGAATTAGCAAGTAAGGTGGATCATATTATAGAAGAAGGTCGTTTTCCACTTGTATTAGGTGGTGACCATAGTATCGCTATCGGTACGCTAGCTGGTGTAGCAAAACATTATAAAAATTTAGGTGTTATTTGGTATGATGCACATGGTGATTTAAATACAGAAGAAACTTCACCATCTGGAAATATTCATGGTATGTCACTTGCAGCAAGTTTAGGCTATGGACATCCCACGCTTGTAGACTTATACGAAGCATATCCAAAGGTGAAGAAAGAGAATGTTGTAATTATCGGTGCACGTGCATTAGATGAAGGAGAAAAAGACTTTATTCGCGATGAAGGTATTAAAGTATTCTCAATGCATGAAATCGATCGTATGGGTATGACGGCTGTTATGGAAGAAACAATTGCGTATTTATCTCATACTGATGGTGTTCATTTATCATTAGATCTAGACGGGCTTGATCCTCATGACGCACCAGGGGTTGGAACGCCTGTAATAGGTGGTCTATCTTATCGTGAAAGCCACTTAGCGATGGAAATGTTAGCGGAAGCTGATATTGTTACATCTGCCGAGTTTGTTGAAGTAAATACGATTTTAGATGAGCGAAATAGAACGGCAACAACAGCGGTTGCTTTAATGGGTTCTTTATTCGGTGAAAAACTAAAATAAATGTAAGAAAAGCAACTGAGAAGTTGCTTTTTTTATTTGAAAATAGGCGTATAATAATGATTTATATTATACTGTACGATAAGAAAGTTTGACATCTTACCAATTTAAACTAAAGGGGGTTGTTTGTAATTGTTGTTTGTTTCATGTATGGTATAATTAACTAGTTGTTGGAAATACATACAGATAGAGCATAAAACAATATTTCAATATATGGATAGAATTGCTCGTAAGTAGGAGGAAGGGTTAGCATGCCTTTTGAAGATACGACCATTTTGAAATATCTTAGTACGGTATTAGATATTGCCGTTGTATGGTTTATTATATATAAGCTAATTCTTATAATCCGAGGGACGAAAGCTGTTCAACTTTTAAAGGGAATTACAGTTATTATTGTCGTTCGGATGATCAGTATTTTCCTTGAATTGCATACGCTATATTGGCTAACTGAACAAGTATTAACGTGGGGATTTTTAGCCGTTATTATTATCTTTCAGCCAGAATTGCGAAGAGCACTTGAGCAGCTAGGGCGCGGGAGTTTATTTTCACGTGTTGGAACTCATGAGGATGATGAACCTGAAATGGTTGCGACAGCGATAGCAAAAGCAACGGAATATATGGGAAAACGTAGAATTGGTGCATTAATTACTTTGTCAAAAGAGACCGGTATGGTTGATTATGTGGAAACGGGTATTCCGCTAAATGCAAACGTATCATCGGAATTACTCATTAATATTTTCATTCCAAATACGCCTCTGCACGATGGAGCAGTAATTATGCAAGGAAGTACAATTAAAGCAGCAGCGTGTTATCTTCCGCTATCGGAAAGTCCATTTATTTCTAAGGAGTTAGGAACTAGGCATCGTGCTGCAATGGGAGTTAGTGAAGTCACCGATAGTATTACAGTAGTTGTGTCCGAAGAAACTGGCCAAATTTCTTTAACGAAAAATGGTAAGTTGCATCGTGAGTTGAAGACAGAACAGCTGAAGGATATGTTGTTAGCTGAATTTAGTGTGAACGAAAAAACGACCTCTTCGTCTTTATGGAATTGGAGGAGAAAGCGTCATGGATAAGTTAATGGAGAATCATTGGTTTTTAAAAGGAATCTCATTACTATTGGCGTGCATGCTTTTTATGTCAGCGACTTTGACTGAAAAAAATACAACATCGGGTATAGTACCTTTCGTAAGTGAAGCGAAAGAAACATTAACTAATTATGCTATTAACCTTAAGTATGACGAAGATAAATATATTGTAAGTGGTATTCCATCAGAGGGAGTCAAGGTGAAGTTAGAAGGTCCAAAATCCGCAGTTGCTACAGCAAAAGCAAAAAAACAATTTGACATACCAGTTGATTTGCAAGGCCGTCAAAAAGGAACTTATGAAGTTTCTTTAAAAACGAACGGACTTCCCGATGATGTGAAAGGGACCGTTCAACCGTCAAAAATTAAAGTCACTCTTCATGAAAAAGCGAAAAAATATATTCATGTAGATTTAAAATTATCAAATGAAGATCAGATGCCAGCAGGTGTTACTCTTGAGAAATCAAGTATTACACCTGATACTGTTGAAGTAGTTGGTACGAAAGAAGAAATTGAAAGTATTTCTTCTGCTAAGGCATATATCGATTTAAAAGGTGTTAATAAAACTGTTACAAAAACAGCCGAAGTTACATTATACAATAAAGAAGGAAAACGTTTAAATGTAAGGACAAATCCATCTAAAATTAATGTAAAGTTGAATGTAGCGACGCAAGCTACAGCCAATAACACTGAAAAAACTGTTCCTATAACGTATACGAAAAAGGGCAGTTTACCAGAAGGATTGGCTGTTACAAATATTAGTGTTGAACCGAGAGAGGTAACGATAGCGGGTCCAAAAGATATTTTGGATAATATACAATCTATAGAGGGGGTCGAAGTAGATCTTAGTCAATTGACAGATTCTACAGCATTCGATACCTCTGTTTTATTGCCAAAGGGTGTAATAAGTGCGAAACCAAATCAAGTGAAGGTTTCCGTAGGGGTGCAAAAAAACAAACAAACGAAAACTAGAACGATTGATGGTATCTCAATTCAAAAAAATGGGATCCCTAAAGATGTTACTGCCCAGCTACTTTCGCCACAGGATGGGAAGATAAGCGTTGATATTTCAGGAGAAGCAAGTATAGTAGATAAAATAACAGCTGCTCAAATAACAGCAGCAATTAATTTGCAAAATGTATCTTCAGGGACGAAAGATATTCCGATTCAGGTGAGCGGCCCTGGTAATGTTGCAATAGAGCCAAAACAAAAAAGTGCTAAAGTTACAATTGTGAAGAAAGAAAATCCAGATAAAGAAGTGCAGGGTAACGGTGAACAACTAGATTCAAATAATAATCAAGATAATCAAACTGAAAAACCAAAAAATCCTGAAGCTGAACCTGAACCTGAACCTGATCCAGAAAAGGACCAGGGAAAAAATGAAGATAAAGAAACTAGTCAAGAACCAACAGTGGATAATCAAAAAGGGCAAGAAAAAGGAGCGAATCATAATGGGTAAATATTTTGGTACAGATGGAGTGCGCGGGGTTGCAAACCAGGAGTTAACACCTGAATTAGCGTTCAAAATTGGACGTTTTGGTGGTTATGTATTAACGAAAGATACAGACCGTCCAAAAGTAATTATTGGCCGCGATACGCGTGTATCTGGTCATATGTTAGAAGGAGCTTTAGTAGCAGGTCTATTATCAACTGGAGCAGAAGTAATGCGCCTTGGTGTTATTTCTACACCAGGTGTTGCTTATTTAACAAAAGCATTAGATGCACAAGCGGGTGTTATGATTTCTGCATCTCATAATCCGGTACAAGATAACGGAATTAAGTTCTTCGGTTCAGACGGTTTTAAATTAACAGATGAGCAAGAAGCAGAAATCGAAGCTTTATTAGACAAAGAAGTTGATGAATTGCCACGTCCAACAGGTACTGATCTTGGACAAGTGAGCGATTACTTTGAAGGTGGACAAAAATATTTACAATATATTAAACAAACTGTAGAGGAAGATTTCTCTGGTTTACATATTGCTTTAGATTGCGCACATGGTGCTACGTCTTCTTTAGCTCCATACTTATTCGCAGATTTAGAAGCTGATATTTCAACAATGGGAACTTCACCAAATGGTATGAATATTAACGATGGGGTAGGTTCTACGCATCCAGAAGTATTAGCTGAATTAGTAAAAACAAAAGGTGCTGACATCGGCCTTGCTTTTGATGGTGATGGAGACCGTTTAATCGCTGTAGATGAAAAAGGAAACATCGTTGATGGCGATCAAATTATGTTTATTTGTGCAAAGTACATGAAAGAAACTGGTCAATTAAAACATAATACAGTTGTTTCAACAGTTATGAGTAACTTAGGTTTCTACAAAGCACTTGAAGCAAACGGTATTACAAGTGATAAAACAGCAGTGGGTGACCGCTACGTAATGGAAGAAATGAAGCGTGGTGGATATAACTTAGGCGGAGAACAATCAGGTCACATCATCTTACTTGATTACATTACAACTGGTGATGGAATGTTAAGTGCACTTCAACTTGTAAACATTATGAAAATGACGAAAAAGCCATTATCTGAGCTTGCAGGTGAGATGACGAAATTCCCACAATTACTAGTAAACGTTCGTGTAACAGATAAAAAATTAGCATTAGAAAACGAAAAAATTAAAGAAATTATTCGTGTTGTAGAGGAAGAAATGAACGGTGACGGTCGTATTCTTGTTCGTCCATCTGGAACAGAGCCACTTATTCGTGTAATGGCAGAAGCACCAACACAAGAAGTTTGTGATGCTTATGTACACCGTATTGTAGAAGTTGTGAAAGCTGAAGTTGGCGCTGAATAATTCAGTGAATTTATTGAAAAGGAGCACAAGAAGTGCTCCTTTTTCATATGTTTTATAGACGATGAAAAAAATTTCATTGACGGTTTATATTGTTTGTTATAAGATGGTCTTGTTCTTTTTCTCAAAGTAAATATTGTAAATTATAAAAGCGCCAGAACTACAAGTAGTGTAGTTGACGAGGTGGAGTTTATCGAGATTTCGGCGGATGACTCCCGGTTGTTCATCATAACCGTAAGCTTTTACTTAAATCATTAAGGTGACTTAGTGGACAAAGGTGAAAGTGTGATGAGAGAAAAGGAACGGATGAAAACTAGCTGTATAAGTGTATACGGACTTAAACCCAATTGAGAGGAAGGTGAAGCCGTTACAAGCTTACAGGGCTAGCGATATGTAATCCGTTTTTTTAATATAAATAAATGGTATCGGACTATGTCGTTACATGTTCGCAGAGCAGTGTAAGCATTTGTAACGGCGACTAAACATGTGTGGAATCGTAGGATTTATTGGAGAGCAAGATGCAAAGGAAATTTTATTAAAAGGTTTAGAAAAGCTAGAATATCGTGGATATGATTCAGCAGGTATTGCAGTACAAGCAGAGAACGGTGTTGTTGTATACAAAGAGAAAGGCCGTATTGCAAAACTTCGCGAAATCGTAGATGAGAGCGTAGCAACAAGCGTGGGAATCGGTCACACACGCTGGGCTACACATGGTGTTCCAAGCAAAGTAAACGCGCATCCGCATCAAAGTACATCAAAACGCTTTACACTAGTTCATAATGGTGTAATTGAAAACTATGAGTTAGTGAAAAAGGAATATTTACAAGATGTAACGTTCGTAAGTGAGACAGATACAGAGATTATCGTGCAGCTTATGGAACAACAAGTGAGCACAGGACTAAGTGTAGAAGAAGCGTTCCGTAATACGCTATCTCTTTTACATGGCTCTTATGCAATCGGACTACTTGATGCTGAAAATCCAAACATGATTTATGTTGCTAAAAACAAAAGCCCGCTATTAGTAGGTGTTGGTGACAACTTTAATGTTGTGGCGAGCGACGCTATGGCGATGTTACAAGTTACAGATCAATTTATCGAGTTAATGGATAAAGAAATTGTAATTGTAACAAAAGAAAGCATTACAATTAAAAACTTACAAGGTGAAACGATTGAACGTGCACCTTATACAGCGGAATTAGACGCAAGTGATATTGAAAAAGGAACATACCCTCATTTCATGCTTAAAGAAATCGATGAGCAACCACTTGTAATCCGTAATATTATTCAAAAGTATCAAGATGAAAATGGCGAAATTGAATTAGATCAAGACATCCGCAATGCGATTTTAGATAGCGATCGTATTTACATCATTGCATGTGGAACGAGTTATCATGCAGGTCTTGTTGGAAAGCAATTTATCGAGAAGTTTGCAAAAATGCCAGTTGAAGTACACGTAGCAAGCGAATTCTCTTACAACATGCCATTATTAACAGAAAGACCATTCTTTATTTACATTTCGCAAAGTGGTGAAACAGCAGATAGTCGTGCAGTACTTGTACAAACAAACGAAATGGGTCATAAAGCATTAACAATTACAAACGTACCTGGTTCTACACTTTCTCGTGAAGCAGATTATACACTTCCGTTATATGCGGGACCAGAAATCGCAGTTGCATCAACGAAAGCTTACACAGCACAGCTTGCAGTACTTTCAATTTTAGCAGCTGATATTGCTAAAGCGAAAGGTGAAGTTCTTGATTTCGATTTAACATACGAACTAGGACTTATAGCAAATGCAATGGTAGAACTTTGTGATCAAAAAGAAGAAATGGACGCATTAGCAAAACAATTTTTAGCAACAACGCGTAACTGCTTCTTCATCGGACGTAGCGTAGACTTCTTCGTAGGTTTAGAAGGTGCGTTAAAACTAAAAGAAATCTCTTACATCCAAGCAGAAGGATTTGCTGGAGGAGAATTAAAACACGGTACAATCGCCTTAATCGAAAACGGTACACCAGTTATCGCCCTTGCTACACAAGAGCACGTAAACCTTGGAATTCGTGGTAACGTGAAAGAAGTAGTAGCACGCGGAGCTAACCCATGTATCATCTCAATGAAAGGCTTAGAAATGGAAGGCGACAGCTTCGTATTACCAGCTGTACACGAAGCACTAGCACCGCTAGTAGCAGTTATTCCATTACAACTTATTTCATACTACGCAGCACTTCACCGCGAGTGTGACGTTGATAAGCCACGTAACTTAGCTAAATCTGTTACGGTTGAGTAGGATCTTGGTAGATTTGAAATAAAGATGTGATGTTTTACCCCTTTAGATATAGCTATCTAAAGGGGTATTTTTGTGTTAAAAAGAACATCTAAAATCGATAGGAGAAAGTCAGGCTGCCCGTACTCCACTAAAGTATCACTTTTATTTATCTGAATTTTCCGTTATCATTTTAAGTATTCTTGAACAATTTCCTTTATTACGACAAGAAGAGACGAGAGATTATTAGGCATTACGAGGGGGCTTATTAATGCAAATAAATAAAAAAACATACTTAAGTATAGAAGAGATTATTTCATTACCAACCGTATCAAGTACAAACATAAGTGATGATGGCAAAAACGTAGCATTTGTTAAGAAGACGACTAACTGGAAAGGCAATATATATAGGAATCATGTATGGGTATATGAAAAAGATAAGGAGCAAAGTTATCCATTAACAAATAGGGATATAGATAGTACATGCCCGTTATGGTCTCCAAATTCTAGGGATATTGCATACCTTAGCCCTGTCGGTAATGGGAATCAAATCTTTGTTAAGTCACTAGATGGTTATGGTGGGGTACAAATTACTGATGAGGAAGAAGGGATCAGCACATTCAAATGGGAGCCTACTGGTAAAGGTTTTTATTATGTTGCACAATCAAAAAAATGCGAGGAAATAAAGAAACGTAAGGAGCTATATGGAGATTTCCAACATGTAGGTAAGGAACATCAGAATAATTGTTTATATTACAGTGAAATAGAAAAAGTGATACAAAATGATAAAGAGGAACGAGAGATTAGCGGCGTATATGCATTAACTGATGGAAAGGATTTTCATATCCATGAATTTGATATTTCAAATGACGGGAAAAAGGTTGTATTCATGGCTACACCAAGCTCAAATATGGAAGATTATATGAATGGAGATCTATACATATTAGATAGTAAAGCTGGAGAGCTACAAAAGCTGAATATAGATAAGTTGTTGGGAGGGAGCGTTTGTTTTTCTCCTGAAGGCAGTAAAGTATGTTACTCAGCAAGTATAAGGGAGAAGGATTACTATAAGACCCATATACAAGACAGTACATTAGAGATATATGATATGAATACTGGAGAGGTAATTCAGCCTCTAACAAACTTTGATAGTACGGTTACGCCATTACAGTGGACAGCTAAAGGAATTTTAATTAGATGGCAGGATAAAACGAATTATCGTATTGGATTACTAGCTGAAGATGGCACTGTGGAAGCATTAAGCGACAAAGTAGATGGCTTTATAATGGATGCCTCTATAACAAAGGATGGAAATCATATAACCTATAATAAGGCTATAACAAATGAAACCTTTGAAATCTATTTGGATGATAAAAAAATAACGAATGAAAATAACTTTTTCGAAGGGAAGCTTAAAAGTAACAGGCAAATCATCTCATGGCAAAGTAGTGATGGTCTTGAAATAGAGGGTGTTTTATCAACCCCAGTAGAGTTTGACGCAAATAAAAAATATCCTTTATTAGTAGTAATTCACGGCGGTCCGGCTTGGGCATCCTTTCCGATATTTTCAGACTGCTTCAATGAGAAGTATCCGATTGAACAGTTTATCGAAAAAGGCTTTATCGTTTTAGAGCCAAACTACAGAGGAAGTTCTGGTTACGGTAATGAATTCTTAAAAGCAAACTATAGAAAACAGGGAATCGCTGACTACGATGATGTTATATCAGGGGTGGATAAACTAGTTGATCAAGGGATAGTAGATAAAGATAGAGTAGGAGTTATGGGATGGAGTAACGGAGGATATATATCAGCTTTCTGTTCTACATTTAGTAATAGATTTAAAGCTATTTCAGTTGGAGGTGGAATTACTAATTGGAGTACCCATTATGTACATACAGATATCCCTTACTTCATTAGGATGTATTTAGGAAATAATCCATGGAATGATCCAGAGATATATACGAAAACATCACCAATGACGTATATTAAATCAGCCTGTACGCCTACCTTAATCCAACATGGTGAACAGGATGCAAGAATTCCAGTTACAAATGCATATGAGCTACATCAAGGGTTAAAGGATATGGAAGTTGATACAGAATTAATTATATTTAAAGGAATGGCATATAGTTCTGACCAACCAGGAGTTCATGTGGCTATTATGAAGCAGAACTTGATGTGGTTTTCGCACTATATTCTTGGAGAAAGTATGGAGGGTTTTAGTACTCTATAATGGATATCCGCACAGGGGTTTTTCGTTGTGCAATCGGGTTAGATTGTTGAAAAAGAGATACAACAAATTATATAATTTGTTGTAAACTGCATTTAAACCATTATTGAGAAGATTTAAGTGATTATAAGGAAACGTAATTCGGAGGACTAATATGACAGAGAATAAAAATGTGTTACCAGTAGAACAGCGTGAAGAACTATTAAAAGTATTACAAGCTCGTTTTGAGAAAAACATGAACCGCCATGAAGGTCTTGAATGGGCTAAAGTTGAGGCAAAGCTGAATGCTAATCCTGAAAAATTAGGGTCACTTAACGAAATGGAAGTAACGGGCGGTGAACCGGATGTTGTTAGGTATGACAAAGAGAAGGACGAGTATATTTTCTGCGATTGCTCAAAGGAGAGTCCTAAAGGCCGCAGAAGCCTTTGTTATGATCTTGAAGCGTTAGAATCAAGAAAAAAACATAAACCAGAAAATAACGCTATTGATGTGGCAACCGCTATGGGTATTGAACTATTAACTGAAGAACAATATCGAGAGTTGCAACAACTTGGAGATTTTGATATGAAATCATCAAGTTGGGTACAAACACCTTCAGATATTAGAGAACTTGGTGGTGCTCTATTTTGCGATTACCGCTTCGGACACGTTTTCGTGTATCACAATGGAGCAGATTCCTATTATGCTGCTAGAGGATTTCGTGGTTCGTTAAGGGTTTAATTTTGGTATAAATAAGAAAAGAGCCTGCATTCAGGCTCTTTTCTTATATGATTTATTTAGGTAATGTAAACTTAGCTTTTTTACCTTGTGAAATATCTTTTGCCTCTTTATTTCTCATAGGTCCTAACTCAATCTCAAAGCTTTTGTCTTTCCAAATCTTTTCATACTGTTCTTGATCTAAAATATATACTTGCAGTAACTCTCCAGATGTTCCTGTTTTGCCTGCAGCGTTATAGTCGTAATTTAATAACATACCTTCGTTAATTTTATATTGTGTACCATCCTTCACTCTTAATGTAGAGCTTATAGGTGATAGCGCAACATCTTGAGTATCTTTGTTATCAAGCTTGAATTTTACTGTTAATAGAACTATGGTAAGAGAGTTAGCTTATGCAATAACGAAGGGAGTTATTGATACTCTTACAGCTTTTCTTGAACAAGAAAGCCCATCGCCTTTAGGTATGGGATGAAAGTGAGGTTGGATACGGAGTACCACTAAAAATCGCAAGGTTCGTGGAACTTTAAGTATCAAAGTATAGATAGTTTCTTTGGTTTTTTGTTGGAATTTTTCGAAAATAAATGATATAAATAGAATAAATGATGGTGGAAGAATATTCCGAAGTGTTTGAGAGGAAAACCTCCTCGTTTTATGCAGTTGTAAAGTTTATAAATAGGTTCTGATTTTGTTATGACTGCTAGAAATGTATCAAATGAACACGATGTTGAAAATCAAAAAACAAGGGGATGAAACGTATGTCACAGACCCTAACAGTGAAAGTGAAATTGATTCCAACAAAAGAACAAATCCGTTTATTGGAACAAAGTAGTCATGAATATATCAAAGTTATAAATACACTTGTATCGGAAATGGTGGAAGCAAAGAAAAGTACGAAAAAAAGCACAAAAGATATTGAAGCAAATATCCCAAGTGCAGTGGAAAATCAAGCGATTAAAGATGCGAAAAGTTTGTTTGCTACAAAAGTAAAGAAAAGTCATTATAAAATCATTCCAATTCTAAAGAGACCTGTTTGTGTATGGAACAATCAAAATTATTCATTTGATCCTACTTATATTTCAATCCCATTTAAGGTAAATGGAAAGTCGACTCGTGTAAAAATCCGAGCTTTATTAAGTGATAAAAACAATCGTAATCTGAATCTGTTAAAACATAAATTAGGTACACTTCGCATCACAAAGAAATCGAATAAGTGGATAGCCCAAATATCTGTCACACTTCCTATCAATAAAAGGACAGGAACGAAAATTTTAGGCGTAGACTTAGGTCTCAAGGTCCCTGCAGTAGCAATCACAGATGATGATAAGGTTCGTTTCTTTGGGAATGGTAGGCACAATAAATATAAGAAGCGTAAGTTTCGTAGTGTCCGTAAGGAGTTAGGAAAAGACAAAAAAGTGAAAGCCATTCGACGAATGGATGATAAAGAGCAAAGATGGATGCAAGATAAAGATCACAAAATAAGTCGTGCGATTATTAATTTTGCGATTGCAAATCATATTTCTGTCATTCGATTAGAACAACTAACGAATATAAGACAGACGGCAAGAACAAGCCGTAAAAACGAAAAAAACCTACACACTTGGTCATTTTATCGTTTGTCGCAATTTATTGCCTATAAAGCAATGATAGCTGGTATTCAGATTGAATATGTAAATCCAGCGTATACAAGTCAAAGTTGTCCGAAATGTGCTAAAAAGAATAAGGCTCGAGATAGAAAATATAAGTGTTCATGTGGGTTTAAGACACATCGTGATATCGTTGGAGCGATGAATATTCGCTACGCAACTGTGATTGATGGTAACAGTCAATCAGCCTAAGCACCTTTATGGTCTGGTTTAGGAGGGGCAATGAGATGCCCTTATCTTGAAGGCTGTTCAAAGCAGAAATGTATTGCGAACGATTAGTCATTCAAGAATCCCACCCGTAAATCCGTAAGGATTCGGGCTTGCGACTTTAGTCGTGGGAGTCTCAAATGGTAAATGTCCGTGCGACTACATTGTTAAGTAGTCAGTTTGCTCGAGGATTTAAGAAGCAGTCTGGTGGTAGAATTGTTAGTATTACTTCGGGACAATTTAAAGGGCCTATGGCCGGGGAACTAGCTTATGCAACAACGAAGGGAGCCATCGATGCCCTCACTAGTACGTTGTCAGCGGAAGTGGCCCATTTAGGAATAACAGTGAATGCAATTAATCCAGGTCCAACCGATACAGGCTGGATGACTGAAGGGATAAAGCAAGGATTAAAGCCGATGTTTCCTTTTAGTAGAATTGGTGAGCCAAAGGATGCAGCAAGACTCATTAAATTTTTAGTAAGTGAAGAAGCAGGATGGATTACAGGGCAAGTTATTCATTCAGAAGGTGGATTTAAAAGATAAAAAGAAGGCATCTCACCCTGTGATATGATCCCCTTATAGTAAACAGGAAAAAGAAAGCACATTAACCTGTTTACTATGGAGGGGATTTTTCTATGGGAAAAATTAGAGTCACTTACGATGTAGAATTTAAGAA
>NZ_JAKUFP010000056.1:0-15569 GCF_022663495.1 Bacillus cereus group sp. BfR-BA-01383 | reverse complement strand
TGTGGAGATAGCCTAATAAATTAGAGTTCGATAGAACTCTTTACTTAGGAATCCCCCTCTTCTAAACGAAGTGAAAGTGGGGGTAGTTCAAAAACGTATGGGATATTCCGCAAAAAGTAAAGGATTCGTAAAGAGTCTAGTTTAAAGAAAGAATACGAACAATTATGTTAAATACCTTCTTGCAGAAAAGGGCTCGATTGCAGTATTACATATTACTATGATTTATATTTATTAATTTTAAAAAAGGGTCGAACAATATGAATTATGTAATGGAAGATGTAAGAACATCTGGAGCATATGTATTGTACAATGGACTTTTTGTTTTTCAAGTTGGACCAACTAAAAATGGGGATAAACTTGGGGTAGCCTGATTAGGAGGGCATATGGAAAATGATGAATATCCCTTAGATACAGCGATAATAGAGGTATTGGAAGAGTCGGCTATAAAGATCAATCCAGTAAATTCTCAAGGTACGGTCAGTGAGTCAATAGCCGTGAGTACTATAATCATTAGTTGCACAAAAAAAGCTATGTTATTTGGTTGTTGATAATAGGATATCGGTTTATAAGTATAATAAATGAAAGAACAAAATGATTTGCTACGACTATAGAGTAACAAGGATAATAAAAAAGTTCGTCAGTAGGAGACGAACTTTTTTATTATAGGTGACAATTATTGGTTTTGATTACTTTGTTTCTTTTGATTAATAGGAGCTATTTCTCTGGAAAATTCCATGTTTGTCAGGTTTACTTTGGATGGAATAAATGTTCTTGTTGTATTTTGGACACCTTGGAACAAACGTTGGATAGGTCTCATCATATTTGAATTACGCGTTGCTACTACACCAAAAATTGTTCCTAAGCCTAGTAAAGAAGCCCAAATCCACCCTCTATTATTATTTCGTCTATTTCTAAGGAGTTTAAACATTTTCTGAGTTCTTCTTCCCGAATTGAATAATGAAATAAAGAAGTTAAGAGTGTTCATTTTTTACCCCCTGTAAAAAAATTAGGAAAAAGAAGCACTAAGTTCAATTTCACTTGCTTTATATTGCACTGTTTTATAGAAATTTATGATGCCAACTTATGCTACTATCTCTTCATTTTTCTTTCCTAAAAAGCCTAAGATTTCCTAAGTATTTTTCATTGAAAATATGCAAAATAATAGTAACAGAAATTCAAAAGGAAAAATGAAAATAAATTTAAATCCATTTTGAATTTGTTTCTATTCTTAATCCTTTTACAAATGGTTGAAATGTTTAGCATTTATACCAATATGTTTATTATCTAATAATAATTCAATTTTTTATTACCCATCATTTTTGAAAGTTGCTTTTTTTCTTTAGAGAAGAGTTAGGAATGATGTCATAGTATTGAGGTGATTAAATACATGCCAATGTTGAATGTGGACGGTAGTAGTCTGTACTATACCGTTAAGGGAAAAGGAATTCCTATTGTTTTTATTCATCCGCCTGTACTCACTTGTGTAAATTTTGAGTACCAAATAGAGGAATTATCCAAAGAATTTAAAGTGATTGCTTTTGATATTAGGGGACACGGAAGAAGTCAGGATTCAAGACAACCGATAACCTATCCACTGATTGTTGAAGATACTAGACGTTTATTGGATCATTTGGAAGTCAAAAAAGCATTCATATGCGGATATTCGACCGGAAGCTCTGTTGCATTAGAATTTTTGTTGACTTTTTCCGAAAGTGCCTTAGGGGGTATTCTAATGGGGGGAATGTCAGAAGTGAGGGATGGATATCTAAAGAATAAGATTTCACTAGGCGTGAAACTTGCGAAAACAGGGGCAGTTTCATTTTTAGCATTGTCTATTTCATGGGGCAATTCAAATACACATAAATTGTTCAGAGAGATGTTTAAAGAAGCTAGAAAAGGAAATGCCCAAAATATCGAGCAGTATTATCGTTATAGTTTGCAGTATAATTGTACCAAGCAGCTTAGAAACATTGAGCTTCCGGTTTTGTTGGTTTATGGTAAGAAAGATAAATCATTTTATGATCACGCGAAACTACTACATGGGAAATTGCCATATAATGAATTAAAATTCATTGATAACGTAAAGCATCAAATTCCTACAAAAGCATCGAAGAGGTTAAATGAAATGATTAAACAGTTTATTTTTATCCATACCGAGATGAATAGGGAAGAAACTTTTTCTTTACCAGTAAAAAAGTAGATGTCTCGAAAATAAAGTGAAACTTCAAATAGTGGGGATTCGCCCTGTGGGCGTTCAGCACAAATAGGAGCAGTGATGCCCCACCTACCTTCTTTGATTCCTCTGAACATTTAGGTGAGGGTCTACTGCCTGTTAGGTCGGGTTAAAGATAATAGTAAGGATAGTTAATAAGGATATAAAAATAATCTTAGAAAAGTTCGGAGTGGGAAACGTCGTCATCTATAACGACGATATCTCGGACGAAAACCATCCCCTCAAACAAAAACGTATTGCCGTTTCTGTGGGAGTGCTGCGCCCTGCGCTTACACTTCCTCTGGTACTAGCATCGTTACTTCTCATTTACTTCTTCTATAATTCTGTCCATGAAATCACTGTCTTCCATTTTTAAATACAACATAATTTTCTTTAAAAGTTAAATACGTGGATCCTGCCAGAAATTTAAAGAGAAGTGATCATTTTCTTGGTAAACTCCAAATTCATACCCTTTTTCCTTTAATCCTTTCAAAGAAGCTAGCTTTGTTGTTTTAGGGGTGACTCTTGTTTTCTTAGCTTGATAGCAATGGGTCAGTACCCCATAAAGAAAAGACACTCATATATGAGTGTCTTTTCCGATAGTTTTTTTAGCAGAAGCAAGAAGCTCCAACTATGATTAATAGAATAAATAATACAACTAATAAAGCAAAGCCGCCGCCACAACTACTGCAACTACCACCAAAGCCCATTTTAATCTCTCCTTTGAGTAGGAGGGGAAAATTAAGGTCACTCATGTATTTTAATGGATTCACTTTACCGTATGTTTTTACGTATTAATTGAGCAGGTCCTCTTGAAAATAAAGAAAAGACACCCTAAGGTGCCTTCCTCCGACTTGAACCACTTTAATTTTAATAATATGTATTGGACTCCCATCCAAATACAATTTTATCATATTTTCCGTAAAATGAAAACGGATTCATTAACTTACTTAACTACTTTTTCCATAACTTCCTTATACTTATTAAACTCTTCATCTTTCATATCGCCGTTCATTTGGAAAAGGAAATTCCTTTTCTCTCTAAAAATATAGGGAAATAAATCCAATACTAATGGTATAATTTTTAATGTTATATGGGGAAGGAGAACATGGTTTAAGAGAGAATGTTGAGTTGGGGATGATAAATTGAAAAATAATAAATCAAAAGAGTTTTAAGGGTTGGAACTAATATCGTACTTATTTTATTAATCTTAGGTGCATTCCAAATGTTTTTTGATGAAAATTATACAAATGACCAGTTTGGTTGGTTATTTTTGATAGTCTTTTGGATGGTTAGAAGTATTTATGGTTTTATCATAAGTTTAAAAGAAGGAAATAAAAAGTTAGCATTAATTGATTTAGGTTTAGTAATTTTTGCTTTTTATTTTTTATTTTCTCAGAGTATTAAATATTTTCTCTGAAAATATTTAATTCACTAATGGGGTTTTAATTTAAATAAGCCTTATTCAAAAGTAAAGCTTAGGGTCATATGAGAACTCTGAGCTTTTTTGTCTGCTACCGATAACGGAAGTTATGGTAACTAAATATTACAAGTGTATTTACTTTGAATTTTTATGAAAGGAGATAAAACAGTGTATTTATTAAGAAGGTTGATAGCAGCTATATTGTCAGCATTAATTATGTCTACGTCATTCGAAATACTTGATTTTGTTTTCGCTAATCCGTATCAATTTTCATTTCTAGATATATTTATGATAGCCATAATCTACATTAGTCCTATATTTATATTATTTGGAATTCCAGTTTCATTATTGATTGATTGGTTTACAAAAAAGGTCTTAAGTAAACTGAATTCTCCTAAAAAAATTCATTTAGTTCAACTATTTATTTATGCGATATTTGGCGTAATTTCATTAGGTATATTGTTTTCATTTGTTTTTATGGTACCTGGCTTAGTATGGAATGCTCTTTTTGGAATAATACCAGCTGTTTTATATTTCTTTGTATTATCGTCTTTAAAGAAAAGAGATAAATCAACATCCTGAATGTATACTTTTGTTGTTGGTTTTGAGATTATTAAGGAATTCGAGATAAGGTTAATAATTATGGGAAAATGAATGTAAACTAATATCAAAAAGTTTACATTTGGAAAGATAAAAAGAATCCTATGTTTTTAGGATTCTTTTTTAGTTTCTGATAATATTGTTTTAATTTTTATTTATTTTGTTTCACTAGTTCATTTGATGATGATTCGTTTAGGAATTTTCACAATTATCTTTTTTGGCTATCATAATATGTTTTATCTGCGTATTTTTTGTCATTTCCTTTTAGATAGGCTAATATTGTTTTTGGATTTTTAAGTAAAGCCCAGTCACCATATGTATCAAATCTTCTGCATGAAGTTATCATTCCATTTTTAATTGTACCGAATTTCTTATTATTTTGCTTTCCCCATTTTTTTAACCGTTTAGCGAAATCTGCATCCTCTGCCATAAGCATGTTTTCATTAAAGCCGTTGATTGCCATAAAATCTTTTCTATAACACCAAAAAATCCCTACAGATATAGCTCCATACTTAAAAAGTAAGGGAATTATTATTAACATTGCGGAAACGAATATTCCTAAAGATATTCTTTCAAACTTTCCAGTTACCCCGCCGCCAATGTATTTATCTGAAGCTAAATAGTTGTCTACATTAGACAACATAGACTCTGTCATTTGAGTATCAGCGTCTATAGTAATGATGATTTCTCCGCTAGCTATTTTGGCCCCTGCATTTCGGATTTTGGATAAGTTTTTATCGTTATTTTTTAATGTAATACAGTTATACGACTCTGCTATTTCCTCTGTTTTATCTGTGCAACGATTTAAAACAACTATGACTTCAGTTTGATCTTTATATGCCTCTGATGCCTTTGCAATTGAATCTAAACATTTTCTAATGTACTTTTCCTCATTATGTGCAGGAATTATAATAGAAAACTTCACATCTTTTTTAAAATAGACTCCCGAAGATTTGTTTGTTTCAGTCATAATATTCCTCCTTTTTCACAAAGTGAATATCTACTATATATAACATATATTAACATTTATGAAGTTGTATTATAGAAACCGAAAGTAAACTATTATTCAAAAGTTTACTTTCATGTTTTAGGTCTAAGGGAAGGGAAATTAGAAGGGGCTAGTTCCTTGTTGGGGGGGGGGAGGTTGATAGAATGATAAGGTGTTTAGGGTCATATGAACAAGAACTGGCCTGTGTGTAGCAACGGAACTAAAAGAGGAAACAAGCAATAGCGGACATTCCAAATGACCCTAAAAAGGGTAAAACCAGCAATTAAATGACGAAACGCAAATTGCCCAAAAACAGGAAAATAATATTCGTTTTTTATATAACATTAAAGGGTTTGACCGGAATCATATTGAAAAGGTTAGGATTCTTTCTTTTAACTGACTACCTTTGTCAGGGTTGACGTTTTAAAATGAAAGGGACAACTAATTAAGGAGGCGACCAACAATGGTCATGACATTGGAGCAATTTCGCGAAATTTTGGATGAGAATCGTCGTTTAACCATTCGAACAATTGCGGCTTTTCCTGAAGACAAGTTATTCACCTTTGCACCGGTCGAACCGCTGCGGCCATTCTCAAAAATGATTTTAGAGATACTAGATATTGAACGCGGATATATACGCGGTATCGCTCTCGGTGAATGGGAATATAGCCAACCTTTTGCTGGTGTTTCGACCAAAGAGGAACTTTTAGACGGTTGTCATGAAACAAAGGAGGTTGTGCAAAAATGGTGGCCAAAAATCACTGAGGAACGGTTGCACACCGTAGAAAAAGATCCCTTTTTTGGTGGCGAAATGAGTCATTTCGAACGTCTACATTATGCGTTGGAAAATGAAATCCACCATCGAGGCCAAGGTTTTATTTACTTACGGTTACTTGGGATTGAACCGCCAGCGTTTTGGGATCGATAATAAAAAGGGACAACATTTTCATTTAACCCGGATTCGTTCCGGTTTTTTTTATACCGGGGGTACCGCCACATCGCTATCAAGCTAAGCTTATGCAAAGTCAATTTTAGGCGAGATTGTTTCTTGTTTCTAAAGGGGCAAGTGTAGGTGATTGAAAGATTTGCATACGAAATAAACCCTAACAGGTTTCACTTTTTTGAATTAAGCGGCTTGATTATCAGACATGGTATAATTGTAAACAACACCTAATATATCAAAGACCGTTTTTTTCTCATATCGATGAGATTTCCGCCCATTTTGCTGTAGGAGATTGAACAGGCGAAGTAACACCTTGGATAGCTCTTGGGTGTTTTTTTGTATAGTTTGGAATAGAAGAAGAAAATAGTCTTTAATCATATATATGGCTTTATACTCACTAAGCTCTCGTTTTTTCTTCATGAGGAGCAATTGGCGCATTTGAAACATGATAGAAGAACAGAGTAGAATGGCAATCAATTGACCATATAAATGGCACTCTAATCGTTCTGGTTTTATCTTTTTACAATGATGAATTTGAAAGAATGGCTTCCACGTTTTAAATAAAATTTCGATTTGCCAACGCAAAGAATACCAGTCATGTACTTGTCCCATCGGGACAATATCTGTAGGGGTGTTTGTCATATATACATTGATACCACTGAGTCGTTTACTACGAGGAGAATACTTCATTCCTTTCTTTTTTTCTCTTACAGCTTGATCTTGTAATCGTTTTTGTTGCTGTTGTTTTGTTAATCGATGAACAATTACACGAGCTGGCACTTTATCAATCATTCCTACATAAGCATCAGCTATTTCACATGTTTGTCCTGGTTGAAGGGAGTTCATTAACGTCTCCATATCTATCTGTATATACTCTGTACCTTTCTTAATTCTTCCGTCTTGAAAATAATCAGGGTTAGGATTTTTTTGATAAATACGTGTATTCGACTTGATACGAGAGATATAGTAGGCCTCTTTATCTTGTATATATTGAAGGTCTTTTAAATGAAAATAACCTAAATCTCGGATACATAAATCATTTGCTGTCACAGTTGGGGCACACAGAGATCCGTAAGTGCGATCATGTTGTTTACCTGGACCTGTATGAATATGAAGGAACTGTCCACTTAACAAATCATACTCAAGTTGAATTTTTATCCCAGCTGTATGGCTGCAGCCTCCTGTACCTGGATAAACCGTTGAAAATACATCCGGGAGTTGAAATGCAGTTGAATCTAAAATACGAATACGCTTGAAAACAGAAGTGTATGGAGAAGAAATCGGCATAGATGCGGCCAATTTTTTGCTTAGTAGTTCGGCTAGTAGGTATTGTAAAAGTTGGACGGCCTCTTTATTAAATCGTTGATTCAGTCCCTCAGGACTGATGAGTACTGCTGTTGATGCTTCTAAATAGCTAGATAACTGAGTTAAAGAAGTCATGGCTACATTTTGGCTCACCCATACACATAAAGCTACTAAATCTTTTGCTTGGTACTTACTGGTTCGTTGTACAAAACCAACATCTCTAGCAAGATCTTGTAAGGCATTTGGAGATAAAAAACTTTGAATCTCTTGAGCAAATAGTTGTAATTCGTCAGACACAGAAACAGACATAAAAAACGCCATCCTTTCCTATGATTCTACAGAAAGAATAACGTATTTTTTATTTCTTGGACATTTTAGATTACATGTAAATAGACTTTATTGTAATTTTGTTTCGCTATTAGTATATTACAAGTTATCATACTTCTTTACTCTACCTATATATAATAATCCATTAGAACGGTTACCATTCATTGTTACGTACTCTACTTTTTCATACTCTAAATTCTCAAAAGTATTTGTCCATTCCTTTACACGCTTTTCACTATGATGGCGCAAAATAGCTCCATCAGATAATTCAAATACGCCATATGTGTCATACTTATCAACATACTGTTTATAGCGTGTTTTATTTCTTTCATCCTCATTTAGTAAAAAATCATTAATATAAATAATACCTTCTGGTTTTAATACCCGTTTAATTTCATTTAAAATAGAATCCTGTTCTTGATTTTGGTACACACAGGTTAGAACTGCAAATAATAAAACGGAATCAAAAAAATTATCCGGGAAGGGCAGTTTCCCGCTTTTAACAATATTAAAATCAATAGCCATATCATTTGATTTAGCCCGTTTAATCATTTCTTCTGAAAAATCCACACCATATAAATTCGTAAATTGTTGTTCTTTTAGTTCAAGTAATGTTCTTCCGTACCCGCATCCATAGTCCAATAAGATTGAATCTTTATTTACATACTTTGAGAATAAGTCAAGTTGAAAAGGTGTCGTGAACTCTTTTTCATTTGCTACTTCATTCCAATATTCTTTTTGTTTATTCATATGTGACAACATTCCTTTCCCATAAATTCCCTTGATTATATTCCTATCAAAAAGAAAAAAACAGTCTTTACATTCATTTGTGTATTTGATACAAATCTGAAATAACTATTAAAAACACTATCCTTTCCTATGATTTTACAGAAAGAATAGCGTGTTTTTTCATTTTATGGGGTATTTTGTTTTATTAGCTTGATAGCGATGGGGCGGTATCCCTATCAAGAAATAAAAAACTTACTAATATAGGCATTAGGCAAGTTTGAATTCTATGGTAAGTGATATTGAAGATACAATCAATACAGGTCATTACAGTAACCCAGGTCGTTCTAAAAACGGTCGTTTCTACTTCTTTTTTAAGGTTTCAAAGTTTGTATTGAAAATTGTAAGTTCTAGAGGTATCATATACATATTCAAACATTTGAAGATGTATATGATACTTTTGGAGTTTTAGTCAAAAATAAATACTAGAGGTGTTTTAATGGGAACCGAAATGCAACAATTTAAAGCTGATTTTTTTAAAGCCTTATCGCATCCTTTGAGAATAGGTATTTTAGAAGTTTTGTCAGAAGGTGAAAAAAGTGTAAATGAAATTCAAAGTATTCTTAATAAGGAAGGTTCGGCTGTTTCTCAACAGTTAAGTGTGCTACGTGCTAAAAATATTGTTGTTGGCACCAAAGATGGAAAACGAGTTTTATATTCTCTTCGGGATCCTATGATTATGAATTTATTGGTAGTTACACGGAAAATTTTTAACAACCATTTAATCGATACGATTTCAATGTTAGAAGAGCTAGATGAAACAGAAGGCGAAACGTTAGTTAAGGAGGGGTAGGTTGAGAATTGAAATTAAGAAAGAAGATATCATCCAACATGGAATTGAGATATTTCGCTCAATAGGAGCTCATCACGTTTGTAATGTTTGTATTAACAGTGGGAATTCTTGTTGTTTTTCATGCCAGCATTTACAAGATGGAGTTGGGTGTCAAAAAAGAAATACAGCTTGGTTATGTGGAATTCAAGGTTTTTTATTGGATCAAATAGGATTATTGGATGAATGGAATCGTTTTTGGATTAAAATTCCAGGCAAGATGTTTCGTAGAGGTATTACTCCAGATAATGTAAGGATTACATCGTTTATAGATATGAAGAAGCTAGATAGTCGAGCTGGGGAACTTCTAGCGGAAAGATTGGAATTCTACGTACAACAAGGTGGAGATATAGGTAAATTAGAGTGTCATTTAAGCAAAACGTATAGTAAATATTAGGATGGTGTTCTCTTTTGCGAAAATGAAAATCTCCTGTATAAGGGAACGAGAAATGCATTTGTAATCCAGATTTATTAAAAATAGAAAAGAAGGGTTTGTAATGAGAGGGTTATTTACGGGAAGGTTTGAAGGATATTCATTGGGTCATTTTCAAAAGGATCTTCTTTCAGGAATGATTGTTGGAGTTGTTGCGATTCCACTTGCTATGTCTTTTGCAATAGCCTCTGGTGTTAAGCCGGAGTATGGAATTTATACAACATGTATTGCGGGGATACTCATTTCTCTATTTGGAGGTTCAAAGTATCAAATTGGAGGACCTACAGGTGCATTTGTTCCAATTCTTTTAGGAATTGTCATTACCTATGGATATGAAGATTTACTACTTGCTGGGTTATTAGCTGGAATTATTTTATGTCTTATGGGAATTTTTAAACTAGGGTCTTTAATTAAGTTTATTCCACGTCCTGTAACAATTGGCTTTACGTCAGGAATTGCTGTCATTATCTTTACGGGACAAATTGCTAGTTTTTTAGGGCTAACGGGTATAAAAAAGCATGAGGAATTTATAGCAAACTTAAAGGAAATCTTTACTCATATCAGTACTACCAATTTTTACAGTGTTATAACTGCTTTGATTTGTTTTCTTGTCATACTCATAACACCAAAGATTTTGCCAAAAGTACCAGGTTCATTAGTAGGTGTTGTGATTTCAACTATAATTGCAACTATATTTTTCTCGGGTCATGTACCTACTATTGGTACAGCATATGGTACGATTCCCAATACACTTCCTCAGTTTGGTATACCAGAAATCACGGTAGAACGTATAAAACAGTTAATTGGTCCTGCATTTGTTATTGCCATGTTGGGTGGTATTGAATCTCTTTTATCCGCAGTTGTGGCAGACGGTATGACAAATAGTAAACACAATAGTAACAAAGAACTTATTGGTCAGGGAATTGCCAATATTGTTACACCATTATTTGGAGGTATTCCGGCAACTGGAGCAATTGCCCGCACAGCAACCAATATTAAGAGTGGAGCTGTATCTCCGATGTCGGGTGTTATTCATGGGGGATTTGTATTATTTACACTTCTACTGTTAGCTCCATATGCTTCACATATTCCGCTCGCTAGTATGGCCCCCATTTTAATGGTGGTAGCTTGGAATATGAGCGAACAAAAACATTTTATTCATATACTTAAAATGAAGACAGGGGATTCTCTTGTATTACTTGTAACATTTCTGCTGACTGTATTTACAAGTTTGACAACAGCTGTGGAAATCGGACTTATTTTAGCTGTTATTTTATTTACAAAACGTATGAGTAACATGCTTGTTATATCTAAAGTGCTTCCAGATCACACAAGAAAGAACGGAAAATTGTTACCACATGTGGTAAATAAAGCACACGATTGTCCACAAATAAGCATTTACACAATAGAAGGGCCATTATTCTTTGGGGCTGCTCAAACATTTGAACAAAACATTCTAGCGACCATTCATTATAAGCCCGAAGTTTTAATTTTACGTATGGGAAAAGTTCCTTTTATTGATACAACAGGAGAAGCCTATTTTAGGAATATTGTTCAGCATTTTAAAAAGCAAGGTGGCGTACTTCTTGTTTCAGGAATACAATCAGAGCTAAAAAAAACTCTAGATAAGAATGGATTATACGCAGAGATTGGGGAAGAAAACTTTTTTAATCATACAGGGGAAGCGATCAACTGTGCTTTAAGACATTTGAATACGAAAAAATGTATAGGATGTAAGCACTTCGCTTTTCATGAATGTACGGAGCTTTCTCAGCAATCTCAGGAAATAAATACAATAAAGAATAAAACAAATGCATTAGATTATTAGTAAAATTAATGCACAGTAATCACATATGTTCCGGGGAAAAACTGTCTGTTCTGTCTAAATAACTATTATACAAGGACCAGGGATAACTTACTAATAATGATGGGGCAGATTCTTGTAAATGATATGTTAAAAAAATAGAAGACTATGAAGAATTTTATTATAAATCATGGATAAAGAGGAGAATAAATAATGTCTGAATTTAAAAATCAAGTATTAAATGTGCTAGAAGAAGTATGTGAAAATGATATCGTAAAAGAGAACTTAGATGTGCAATTATTTGAAGAAGGAATTCTAGATTCTTTTGCTACAGTATCTTTATTAGTAGAATTTCAAGAACGTTTAAACATTGAAGTGTCTATTTCTGACTTTGACCGTGATGAATGGGCAACACCGAACATGATTATTAAGAAATTGAAAGATATGCGATAAAAATAGGTTCTTAAAACATATATAAGGGCAGCTTCTTAAATTTTAACTTTACAATTGCTATTCTTATGAAATTATAAAAAGAAATTTTTAAAAGCCTATATATAGAATGAATAATAATAAGTGGAGGAATTTAAAATATGTCTAATTTACCTAATTGCCCAAAATGTAATTCAGAGTACACTTACGAAGATGGAAACTTTTTTGTCTGCCCAGAATGTGCCCATGAGTGGACTTTAGAATCAGAAACTGAAAATAGTGAAGATACAAAGGTAATTAAAGATGCAAATGGAAATATCTTAAACGATGGTGATTCTGTAACAGTCATCAAAGATCTTAAAGTAAAAGGAACTTCATCAGTTGTAAAAATCGGTACAAAAGTGAAAAATATCCGTTTAGTTGATGGAGACCATGATATTGATTGTAAAATTGATGGTTTTGGAGCTATGAAATTAAAATCTGAATTTGTTAAAAAGGTTTAAATGTGAGGTTCATGTAACAGAACTAATTTGATCTAATTATTAAAGTTAATGAATGTGCAATACTTTTAAGGCAGTGGAAGTTAACCATTTTTTATTATAGAAAGACCCCATTCAAAGGTACTTATCAAAGATAAGGTCTTTTTATTTTTTGGTCAATGATTGGCAAATGTAGATATTAAGCAAGCGTCTTATGCTTAATATCCTAATATAAGGTATAAAGAATGTTGGAGCAGGAATTAATCTGTTTACAGTGAAATCGGAGGTTGTTTAAAAATTTATGAATCGAGACATTAATCAAACAGGGCCCACTTGTGGATTATACGTCCTTCCGTTTACTCTGATTCTGTCATTTCATCCATATGAATCTGTTTTCCTTTGAATAGTTTGTAAAACAGATGTGTGCGAATATCTAACAATTTATGTAGCGCATGCCATTGATTCCAATGGTGTGCGTTTTGATTATATATATGTTAGGAGTGCCGGTGGTAATTTTTCTTTATATCCTAATCAAAAAAACGTAGGCTCACGCCTATCGATATTCATCCCCCACCTAAAATTGATGTATCACATCTTCACATTTTTGAGGAAGTAGTCTTTTGTCGGAAAACAATAAAATCTTATTAATTTTTATAGAAATAATCCTCTTAATCTATTAAAATTATATCGTATAATGTCAGATTATATCATATAATGTCAAATTGTGATAAGGGGAGAGAAAATTTTATGTTGAAAAAAATCATTCCAGTTGCTTTAGCATTAAGTACAGTTACTTTTTTAAGTGTATTTGCTGCACCTTCAGCTCAAGCAACTACAGAACCAAACCGCTACATAGATGTACAAATGCTCGGTATTAACGATTTTCATGGGCAACTAGACACTGTAAAGAAAATTAATAATAAAGAAGCAGGGGGAATCGAGTATTTAGCGGCTTATTTACGTGATCGTGAAAAACAAAATCCGAATACATTAAAGGTTCATGCTGGTGATGTTGTTGGAGCAAGTCCTCCTGTTTCAGCATTATTACAAGACGAACCCACGATTGAATTTCTAAATGATTTGAAATTTGATGTTGGAACCATAGGAAATCATGAATTTGATGAAGGTATTGAAGAAATGCACCGCCTTATTTATGGTGGATACCATGAAGAAACAGGGAATTTTAAAGGAGCAAAATTCCCACATGTTGCCGCAAATTTCTATAATAAATCCACCGGTCGTCTATTTTTACCACCATTTACTATAAAAAAGGTACAAGGAGTTCCTGTTGGCTTTATCGGAGTTGTAACAACAGATGTTCCTAACCTTGTTATGCCTACTATGCTAAAGAATGTAGAAATTACAGATGAAGTTGAAGCCATTAATAAATCCGTAAAGCAATTGAAAAAACTAGGCGTTAAATCTATTGTTGTTCTTGCGCATAACGGAGGTACAACTAATGAGAACGGCGTAACAAATGGTGACATCGTCCGATTAGCAAATGAGACTGATCCAGAAGTCGATGTTATTTTTGGAGGGCATAGCCATACCTATGTAAATGGAACTGTTAATAATAAACTTGTCGTACAAGCAAATTCTTATGGTATGGCTTTTGCTGATGTTGATGTAAAGATTGATCGTAAGACACAAGATATTGTTGAGAAAAAAGCAGAAATTGTTACAACCTACCATGAAGGCATAGAGCCGGATAAAAGAGTAAAGAAGAAGATGGAGAAATATCAAGAAAAAATCGCACCTCTTGTCAATGAAGTTGTTGGTAAGTCTACCGCTCCACTAGATCGTAAACTAAATACGGCTGGTGAATCTACCCTCGGCAATTTAGTTGCTGATGCCCAGCGTGCAACAATGCAATCCCAAATCTCTCTTATGAACCCTGGTGGTATTCGTAATGACTTAGATGCTGGTGATATTACATGGGGAGAGATATATGGCATTCAACCATTCGGAAATCAATTAATAAAAGTTAATTTAACGGGTCAAGACATTCGTGATATTTTAAATCAACAATGGCAAAAAGACATAACAAGAATGCTTCAAATTTCAGGGATCCAATACACTTGGGATGCGAATAAGCCAAATGGAGAAAAAGTCACAAGTATTCGCTTAACAAATGGAGAAGAAATTATTCCTTCTAAAACTTACAGCGTCGTTGCGAACGCATTTCTAGCTTCAGGTGGAGATGGATTTGTGTCCTTTAAAAACGGGAAAGATGCTGAAACAGGACCAACTGATTTTGAAGCATTAGTAGATTATATAAAACAAGCAAAAGAACCAATTCAGCCTATTATTGATGGGAGAATTCAAAAAATAAATTAATTTTATATTAATCTCAAAACACTTAGATTACCTGTTCGCTAGACTTTTTAGTGTGCAGGTAATCTATTTTTTCTTGCTAACTTACCTAAAGGGGTTCTGGTGCAAAAACTTTGAAGTATATGAAAATGGTCTATCAAAATTGGACATATTGATACTAGCACTCTAAAAAAGGATGTGATTGATATGGAAAAGTAAAATCTATTCAAGTGGAAACATTATCAACCTGATATTATTTTATTAACCGTGAGATGGTACCTACGGTACAACCTCAGTTTTCGTGATTTAGTCGAAATGATGGAAGAACGTGGGCTATCCCTTGCTCATACAACTATCATGCGATGGGTTCATCAATATGGTTCCGAATTAGATAAGCACGTACGACGTCATCTTAAATCAACCAATGATTCTTGGCGAGTCGATGAGACGTATGTGAAAGTCAAAGGTCAATGGATGTACCTATATCGTGCTATTGATTCAAAAGGAAATACAATTGATTTTCATTTAAGTAAAATAAGAAATCATAGGGCTGCAAAGCGTTTTTTCAAGAGAGCTTTGTGGTCTTTTCATGTTTCAAAGCCTCGTATTATAACGGTCGACAAGAATCCAGCTTATCCTATAGCAATTGAACAGTTGAAAAAAGAAAACATACTAAGATTAGTAGTGCAGGCCAAGGC
>NZ_JAKUFP010000055.1:0-16325 GCF_022663495.1 Bacillus cereus group sp. BfR-BA-01383 | reverse complement strand
GCAACCAAATGGTCCCGTGGTGTAGTGGTTAACATGCCTGCCTGTCACGCAGGAGATCGCCGGTTCGACCCCGGTCGGGACCGCCATTTTATATAAAGAAAAGAACGAAACAAGTTGTTTCGTATTTTTTTATTTGTTTTAACAAAAAACTAATAAAGACAGTCAAACTATCCTTAGGAAAACTCCTAAGGACTTTTTTATATATTTAAAACCTGTATAATAAAAAGCAGAGAACATTGTGAGCAAAGTAGGTGAAGTCTGTGAGTAAATATGAAGTAACAACAAAATCTTCTGAGGAAACACAAAGGTTATCAGAAAAATTAGGTGAACTTGTAAAGGCACAAGATGTAATTATTTTAGAAGGCGATCTTGGAGCTGGCAAAACGACTTTTACAAAAGGACTAGCAAAAGGTCTTGGAGTGAAAAGAGTCGTAAACAGCCCTACTTTTAACATTATTAAAGAATATAAAGGAAGATTACCTTTATATCATATGGATGTGTATCGTTTAGCAGAAAGTGAAGAAGACTTAGGTTTTGATGAGTATTTCTACGGTGAAGGAATCACAGTAGTGGAATGGGCTCATTTAATAGAAGCTTATTTGCCAAATGAAAAGTTACAAATTAGTTTATTCCATGCTGGAGATGACACCAGAAAAATTGTACTCGAGCCAATTGGAGATCGCTATATTAGATTATGTGAGGAGCTATTACAAGATGAAAGTACTAGCAATTGATACTTCAAATTACGTAATGGGTGTATCCCTTATTGAGGAAGGAAACGTGATTGGGGAAATCATTACAAATTTAACGAAAAACCATTCTGTACGTCTTATGCCAGCTGTAGAACAATTGTTAAAAGAGTGTGGTGTAAAACCGAAAGAATTAACTAAAATCGTTGTAGCTGCTGGACCTGGATCTTATACAGGTGTTCGTATTGGTGTGACAGCGGCCAAAACGTTAGCTTGGTCACTTCAAATACCAATTGTAGGTGTATCAAGTTTAGAAGTAGTTGCTGCAAACGGCGCTAATTTTAATGGACTAATTTGTCCTTTATTTGATGGAAGACGCGGACAAATTTATACTGGGTTATATACATATGAAGGAGAGCAGCTAACTTCAATAGAAGAAGACCGAATTATTCTTATTGTAGACTGGTTGCAGATGTTAAAAGATAAAGGACAGCCTGTTTTATTTATTGGTAACGATGTTAAACTGCATAAAGAAACAATTGTAGAACATTTAGGCGATCAAGCTGTATTTGCACCTTTTACTAAGAATAACCCAAGACCAAGTGAGCTAGCATTTTTAGGATTACAAAAAGAAGAGCAAGATGTGCATACGTTTGTTCCGAGTTACCTTCGTTTAGCTGAAGCTGAAACAAAATGGTTAGAAAGTCAAAAGAAGTAGGGGTCTTTAGAAAATGGATATGATATTTAGAAAGATGGCACTCGATGATATTGCTCAAATTGTAGCTATTGAAGAAGCATCTTTTTCAACTCCTTGGACTGCAGATGCCTTTCACCGTGAATTAGCGATGAATGAACATGCACATTATGTTGTGCTAGAAAAAGATGGTCGCGTAATTGGTTATTGTGGATTGTGGATAATTATTGATGAATCACATATAACAAATATAGCTATTTTGCCAGAATATAGAGGTCAAAAGCTAGGGGATGCCTTATTGAAAGAAGTTATTTCCCAGGCGAAAGAAGTAGGGGTAAAAACGATGACACTTGAAGTACGCGTATCAAATGAAGCAGCAAAGCAGTTATACAGGAAATACGGATTTCAAAATGGTGGAATTCGTAAACGATACTATGCAGACAATCAGGAAGATGGTCTTGTAATGTGGGTGAATATATAATGGAAAAAAATACGATTATACTTGGTATTGAAACAAGCTGTGATGAAACAGCAGTAGCAGTTGTTAAAAACGGAACGGAAATCATTGCGGATGTCGTCGCATCACAAATTGAAAGCCATAAACGTTTTGGTGGGGTTGTACCAGAGATTGCATCCCGCCATCATGTAGAAGAAATTACAGTTGTGTTAGAAGAAGCTTTAAAAGAAGCGGATATAACTTTTGAAGATATTGATGCAATTGCTGTAACAGAAGGACCTGGTTTAGTAGGAGCACTTTTAATAGGAGTAAATGCAGCGAAGGCAGTAGCCTTTGCGCACGATATTCCTCTAGTTGGTGTTCATCATATTGCTGGCCATATTTACGCGAACCGTTTAGTCAAAGAAGTTCAATTCCCACTATTATCACTTGTTGTATCTGGTGGACATACAGAGCTTGTTTATATGAAAGAACACGGTTCATTTGAAGTGATTGGTGAAACACGAGATGATGCAGCAGGAGAAGCATATGATAAAGTAGCTCGTACGTTATCCATGCCATATCCAGGTGGTCCTCATATTGATCGCCTTGCGCATGAAGGGAAGCCGACAATCGATTTGCCTCGTGCATGGCTAGAACCGGATTCGTATGATTTCAGCTTTAGTGGATTGAAATCAGCAGTTATCAACACTGTGCATAACGCAAAACAACGTGGTATAGAAATTGCGCCAGAAGATTTAGCAGCAAGTTTCCAAGAAAGTGTAATCGATGTACTTGTAACGAAAGCAGCTCGTGCAGCGGAAGCTTATAACGTAAAGCAAGTACTTCTTGCTGGTGGAGTAGCTGCTAATAAAGGACTTCGTGCACGTTTAGAAGCGGAATTTGCGCAAAAAGAAAATATTGAGCTAATTATTCCACCGTTGTCTTTATGCACAGATAATGCAGCGATGATCGCAGCGGCAGGGACAATTGCTTATGAACAAGGAAAGCGTGCAACATTAGCTTTAAATGCAAATCCAGGATTAGATATTGAAGCCTAGTTATGCACAAAATTAACCACAGACTGTGGATAAAACCCGTATTATCTGTTGATAATATGGGTTTTATTGTGTATATAAAATGTTGATAACTTTTTTCTTTTCTGTGGATAATGTGGAAAAGTTATTTTGAGGTTTATATTATAAAGGTGGATATGTGTATAACGTTGTGGATAAAATAGATGAAGTCTGACCTTTGATATATCTTTTTCTGGGAAATAAAATAGAGGTGAATATCAGAAAAGATATTTCGGGATAATCTTCTATTAATACGTGGATCGGTACCAATGTCAAACTTTGTCGGTAAATCGATATTCTCTGTCGAATCGTTGATATATTTAGAGTTATGATGGATATATTTGAAAAATCGTTGATATATTTCAATTTGTGGTAGATATATTTGAAAAATTGTTCATGTACCATGAAGTTGCTTCCAACTAGAAAATAAAAAGGATGTCGCATAGTCAAAAATCTCGACTTATGAGACATCCTTCTTATTAAAATGCTCTTATAAATGCAGTTCTTCCCATTCTGCCATACAAGCTTCAAGTTGTTCTTGTAGTGTTTGCTTTTTAGTTGTAATTTCACTAGTCTTTTCATAATCGGCATATATTTCTGGTAAGCAAAGCTGATCTTCTAACGTAGCAATTTCTTCTTCAAATTCTACGATATTTTGTTCCAGTTCTTCAATTTTTCTAGTGCGTTGACGCTCTAGTTTTTTACGCTCTTTTTCTTCTAGATAATTTAACTTTTCTTGTGCAACCACCTTTTGAACAGGTGTGTCATTTTCTTGCTGTTCAAGCTCTGCACGTTCAATCATTTCGTTTTTCTTTTCAACGTAGTAATCGTAATCCCCTAAATATTCCTGTGCACCTTCTGTTGATAACTCAATAACAGTTGTTGTTACACGATTAATAAAGTAGCGGTCATGTGAGACGAATAGAAGAGTCCCTGGATAATCAATTAAAGCATTCTCCAAAATCTCTTTACTATTTAAATCAAGATGGTTCGTAGGTTCATCGAGAATTAATAAATTTGATTTTTGCATCATAAGTTTTGCGAGAGCTAATCGAGCTTTTTGTCCACCACTAAGAGAAGATACTGGTTTTAATACATCATCCCCTGTGAATAAGAAGTTGCCGAGTATAGTGCGGATCTCTTTTTCAGGTTGCAGTGGATATTCATCCCATAGTTCATTTAACACGCGTTTAGAAGATGTTAAGTTTGCTTGTTCCTGATCATAATAACCAACAGATACATTTGAACCGAAAGCAACATCTCCGTGTAAGAGTTGTAACTTATTCACAATGGATTTTAATAATGTAGATTTTCCAATTCCGTTAGGTCCAACTAAGGCAACACTATCTCCGCGAGTTAAGCGCATAGTTACATGTTCAATAATAGGTTCTCCATCATAGCCAATGGCTGCATCTTTTACTTGTAAAACATCATTCCCACTTTGTTTTTCGATATCGAAGTGGAAGGATGCTGACTTAGAATCGCCTAATGGTCTTGTTAATAATTCCATTCGGTCCAATTGTTTACGACGGCTTTGCGCACGTTTTGTCGTAGATGCACGAGCTATATTTTTTTGAACGAAGTCTTCAAGCTTGGCGATTTCATCTTGTTGTTTTTCGTAACGTTTCATTTCTTGCTCGTATAAAGCTGATTTTAAATCTAAATATTTACTGTAGTTACCAACAAATCGTCTACTCTCTTTATTCGAAATTTCATATACTTGTGTAACGAGTTTGTCTAAGAAATAACGGTCATGGGAAACGATTAGTATCGCACCAGGATAACCTTGTAAATATTGTTCAAGCCATGTTAATGTTTCGATGTCTAAATGGTTTGTAGGCTCGTCTAAAATAAGTAAGTCTGGTTTCGTTAATAATAATTTACCAAGAGCTAATCGTGTTTTTTGCCCACCGCTTAATGTAGAAATCGTCGTCTGGTGCGTTTCAACTGGAAAACCAAGGCCGCTTAAAATTGAACGAATATCTGCTTCGTACTGATAGCCACCTTGATCTTTATAATCTAATTGTAGTTGGTCATAATCAGCTAATAATTTTTCGTATGTAGCCGCATTCGAAAAGTTTTCTTCTTTTCCCATCTCTTGCTCTAGCCTTCGAAGTTTTGTCTCCATTTGCTGTAAATGTGTAAAGACGGTTAACATTTCATCCCAAATTGTTAAAGACGTTTCTAATCCGGTATTTTGAGCTAAATACCCCATTGAGACATCTTTCGGTTTTATAATTTCACCACCATCATGAGATAGCTCACCAGCTATTATTTTTAATAATGTAGATTTTCCGGCCCCATTTCGTCCGACTAATGCGATACGATCTTTCGTTTGTACTTCCAATTTTATGTTTGCAAGAATCGTTTCTGCACCGTATAATTTCGAAAGTCCGTTTACTTGTAATAAAATCAATGTTTTCACCTCAAATAATTTCTTAACTTTGCCATGTTTATATTTCTCAATCATACTAAAAATAGTGTATAGTTTAAAATAAAGAGAGAATACTTCTTCTCTTTATTATACAAGGAAATTCATGAGTGCTAAACTTCTGTATTTGATTCAAGTATATGAATAAAGATAGGAAGAGAGGAGAGGTTATATGGATCAGCAAAAAATTCCACAAGCCACTGCCAAACGATTGCCTCTATACTATCGATTTATCCAAAACTTATCTCTTTCTGGTAAGCAACGTGTTTCATCAGCCGAATTGAGTGAAGCGGTAAAGGTTGATTCCGCAACTATTCGAAGAGATTTTTCATATTTTGGAGCGTTAGGGAAAAAAGGGTATGGATATAACGTAAATTATTTATTATCATTTTTCCGTGAAACACTCGACCAAGATGATATAACACGTGTAGCACTTATTGGAGTAGGTAATTTAGGGACCGCTTTCTTACATTATAATTTCACGAAAAACAATAATACAAAAATTGAGATGGCATTTGACGTTAGTGAAGAGAAAGTTGGAACAGAAATCGGGGGCATTCCTGTATATCATTTAGATGAATTAGAAGAACGTTTATCAACTGATATACAAGTGGCAATATTAACAGTACCGGCTACAGTAGCACAATCTGTGGCAGATAGATTGGCAGAAACGAACGTGCATGGTATTTTAAATTTTACACCAGCACGCTTAAATGTGTCAGAAAATATAAGAATTCATCATATTGATTTAGCTGTAGAGTTACAAACACTTGTTTACTTTTTGAAAAATTATCCACAATAAAACGCAGAGGAAGCGACCTCTGCGTTTTATTATTGTTTTTTCTTTGTGAATTTGACTAATATAAGGCGAAGTGCCAAATTAAAATCAATTGTTGCCATCACTGCAAATAGTATTGTCCACATATTCCAGATTGTATCTGTTACGTTCGTAATGGCGAAACGTGTAAAGATACATCCAAGAAGGAAGTACAATGCAGCCATGAACAATGGTGAGTTTCTCATACTAAAAATCCTCCGATAAAGCCTTGCATTTTCTCAGCTTCTTTAATCATTTCTTGAATTTGCTCATTGCTTACTGCAATTTGAGCGACTGCAACGAGTGTATTCATCAAAACATGAGCTGCAATTGGAACGATAATACGCTTCGTTTTTACATATAAAAAGGCGAATACGAGCCCCATAGCAGTGTATACCAATAAGTGAGTAAAATCAAAATGAATCGCCGCAAATACAAGAGAACTAATGATAGCGGCAATAAAGAAGTTAAACTTCTTATAAAGTGTACCAAATAAAATTTTTCTAAATACGATTTCTTCTAAGATAGGTCCGATTATAGATACAACAATAAGGAACCAAGGTGTGGTTCTTGCTATGTCCATCAGCCTTGCTGTATTTTCAGATCCAGGCTTAATGTCCAGTAAATACATTTCAATCATACCAGCGATACTTTGTGAGAAAAATGCTAAGAAGAACCCGATAAAAATCCATCCAATTGTAGCTGGAACAGTAGAGCGCATTTTATCTAAATGTCGATCGCGAATGTCTGTTCTGAGTAACCAAAGTACAACGCATAATGCAATGAAAAAGCTAATAATCGCCCAATGGCCAGTTATGATTTGTCCCTTTTCCTCGGTGGTAAATCCTCTATTATCATAGAGACCTGTTTTTAAGAGTAATGGTAATCCAACAATTCCAGATAACTGCATTAAAATGTATGTAACGATAACCCACCAATATTGTTTCTTCAAATGGTTTAACCATCCTTTCTAACTCTAGTGTATGAGATAAAGTAGGATAACATGTAAATATGCTACCTATCATATAAACTTTCATTCGAATTATGATTTTTTTGTAAATCTGTATTTGAAATTAAAATAGAAGACAGGAAAAAGTTGTGTGTGTAGCGAAAACAACTTAGGGTGTCTTTCATATTGTAACATACGAGTGGTGGAAACAACGATTCATATAGTAAAGGTAGTAGAAGAAGGATTTTATATAGAAAAGTATATATAGTAATTTGCGAAAAAATTATGATTTTTTTACTTGCAAAAGAAATTGAGATTATTTATTATTATAAGTGTGTTAGCACTCGGGTGACTTGAGTGCTAATAAATAAAATTTACATAACAAAATGAGGAGGTTATTGTTCATGCTAAAGCCATTAGGTGATCGCGTTGTAATTGAGCTTGTTCAAGCAGAAGAAAAAACAGCAAGTGGTATTGTATTACCAGACACTGCAAAAGAAAAACCACAAGAGGGTAAAGTAGTTGCAGCAGGTACTGGTCGAGTGCTTGAAAATGGTGAGCGTGTTGCTTTAGAGGTAGCAGCAGGTGATCTTATCATCTTCTCAAAATATGCAGGTACTGAAGTGAAATACGAAGGTAAAGAGTACTTGATTTTACGTGAAAGTGACATTTTAGCGGTTATCGGTTAATTATATAAATCTTAAAAAATCCAAGGGGGTCAATTATTATGGCAAAAGATATTAAATTTAGTGAAGAAGCACGTCGTTCGATGCTTCGCGGTGTCGACACTCTTGCAAATGCAGTAAAAGTAACGCTTGGACCAAAAGGTCGTAACGTTGTACTTGAGAAAAAATTCGGTTCACCACTTATTACAAATGATGGTGTAACGATCGCAAAAGAAATCGAATTAGAAGATGCATTCGAAAACATGGGTGCAAAATTAGTAGCAGAAGTTGCTAGCAAAACAAATGATGTAGCTGGTGACGGAACAACAACTGCAACTGTATTAGCGCAAGCTATGATTCGTGAAGGTCTTAAAAACGTAACAGCAGGAGCTAACCCAATGGGTCTTCGTAAAGGTATCGAAAAAGCTGTTACTGCTGCAATTGAAGAATTAAAAGCGATTTCTAAACCAATCGAAGGTAAATCTTCAATCGCACAAGTAGCTGCTATTTCTGCGGCTGACGAAGAAGTAGGTCAATTAATCGCTGAAGCAATGGAGCGCGTTGGTAACGACGGCGTTATTACTTTAGAAGAATCTAAAGGATTCACAACAGAATTAGACGTAGTAGAAGGTATGCAATTTGATCGTGGATATGCATCTCCTTACATGATTACTGATTCTGACAAAATGGAAGCAGTTCTTGATAACCCATATATCTTAATTACTGACAAGAAGATTTCTAACATTCAAGAAATCTTACCAGTATTAGAGCAAGTGGTACAACAAGGTAAACCACTTCTTATCATTGCTGAAGATGTAGAAGGCGAAGCGTTAGCTACATTAGTAGTGAACAAACTTCGTGGTACATTCAATGTAGTAGCTGTTAAAGCTCCTGGATTTGGTGACCGTCGTAAAGCAATGCTAGAAGATATCGCAATCTTAACTGGTGGCGAAGTAATCACTGAAGAATTAGGACGTGACTTAAAATCTGCTACAGTTGAATCTTTAGGACGCGCTGGTAAAATCGTTGTAACGAAAGAAAACACAACTGTAGTTGAAGGTATTGGAAATTCACAACAAATCGAAGCTCGCATTGGTCAAATCCGTGCGCAATTAGAAGAAACAACTTCTGAATTCGATCGTGAAAAATTACAAGAGCGTCTTGCGAAACTTGCGGGCGGCGTAGCAGTAATTAAAGTAGGTGCAGCAACTGAAACTGAGTTAAAAGAGCGCAAACTTCGCATTGAAGATGCACTTAACTCAACTCGTGCAGCAGTAGAAGAAGGTATCGTTGCAGGTGGTGGTACTTCACTTATGAACGTATACACGAAAGTAGCTTCTATCGTAGCTGAAGGCGACGAAGCAACAGGTATCAATATCGTACTTCGTGCACTAGAAGAGCCAGTTCGTCAAATCGCAATCAACGCTGGTCTAGAAGGATCTGTAGTTGTAGAGCGTCTAAAAGGCGAAAAAGTAGGCGTTGGTTTCAACGCAGCTACTGGCGAATGGGTTAACATGCTTGAAACTGGTATCGTAGATCCAGCTAAAGTAACTCGTTCTGCACTTCAAAACGCAGCATCTGTTGCAGCTATGTTCTTAACAACTGAAGCTGTAGTTGCTGACAAGCCAGAACCAGCTGGTGCTGCTGGAATGCCTGACATGGGCGGCATGGGCATGGGCGGTATGGGCGGAATGATGTAATTCCGTTTGCTCGAAAACATCCACTTCTATATAGAAGTGGATGTTTTTTTCATGTTTTTGAGGGCAGGAAATTAATTTCTGTAGAATTTTGTCGCTTTCTCTCTTGACCATATTGATACTTCATTGTTAGAATCTAGGAAGATAATATAAAACGATCCTTCATATATCCTCAATGATATGGTTTGAGAGTCTCTACCGGGTTACCGTAAACAACCTGACTATGAAGGCAGTGTGTCTTATATTTATAAAGAGCGGAGACTATCTTTCTTTATAAAGCCAGACCCCTGCCTTTTCTTTGTTATGAGACTAGAGGCGGAGGACTGGCTTTTTTTATTATATTGGTAATGCTTTTCGCCTAAATTGGTGAAAATATTTATATACGAGAACTAACGTTGGGGTGATTATTTTGAAGAAACAGCATGATACAATTATCGTTTTAGATTTTGGGAGTCAGTACAATCAGTTAATAGCACGTCGAATTCGTGAGTTCGGTGTATACAGTGAACTTCATCCACATACAATTACTGCAGAAGAAATTAAAGCAATGAATCCAAAAGGGATCATTTTCTCTGGTGGACCAAATAGTGTATACGGTGAAGGTGCATTACATTGTGATGAAAAAATCTTTGAACTAGGATTACCGATTTTCGGTATTTGTTACGGTATGCAGCTTATGACACAACAATTCGGTGGTAAAGTAGAACGTGCAAACCACCGTGAGTACGGAAAAGCTGTTCTTAAAGTAGAGAATGAATCAAAATTATATGCGAACCTTCCAGAAGAGCAAGTTGTATGGATGAGTCATGGTGACTTAGTAACTGGTTTACCTGAAGGATTCGTAGTAGACGCAACAAGTGAATCTTGCCCAATTGCTGGTATGAGCAATGAAGCGAAAAACTTATACGGTGTACAATTCCACCCAGAAGTACGTCACTCTGAGCACGGTAACGATTTAATTAAAAACTTCGTATTCGGCGTATGTGGTTGTTCTGAAGGATGGAACATGGAGAACTTTATCGAAGTAGAATTAGAAAAGATCCGTGAAACTGTTGGAGACAAAAAAGTACTATGCGCACTTAGTGGCGGTGTAGACTCTTCTGTTGTAGCAGTATTAATTCATAAAGCAATCGGTGATCAATTAACATGTATTTTCGTTGACCACGGCTTACTTCGTAAAGGCGAAGCGGAAGGCGTTATGAAAACATTTAGCGAAGGCTTCCATATGAACGTTATTAAAGTGGATGCACAAGAGCGCTTCATGAACAAGTTAAAAGGTGTAGAAGATCCAGAGCAAAAACGTAAAATCATCGGTAACGAATTCATTTACGTATTTGATGATGAAGCTTCTAAATTACAAGGAATGGACTTCCTAGCGCAAGGTACACTTTACACGGACATCGTTGAAAGTGGTACAGCAACTGCACAAACAATTAAATCTCACCATAACGTTGGTGGACTTCCAGAAGACATGCAGTTCAAATTAATTGAGCCTTTAAACACTTTATTTAAAGATGAAGTACGTGTATTAGGATCAGAACTAGGAATTCCTGATGAAATCGTATGGCGTCAACCATTCCCAGGACCAGGTCTTGGTATTCGTGTATTAGGTGAAATCACAGAAGAGAAATTAGAAATCGTTCGTGAATCTGATGCGATTTTACGTGAAGAAATTATTAAAGCAGGATTAGACCGCGAGATTTGGCAATACTTCACTGCGCTTCCTGGTATGCGTAGCGTAGGTGTTATGGGTGACGAGCGTACTTACGATTACACAGTAGGTATCCGTGCAGTAACATCTATCGACGGTATGACAGCTGACTGGGCACGTATCCCTTGGGACGTATTGGAGAAAATCTCTGTACGTATCGTAAACGAAGTAAAACACGTTAACCGTATCGTGTATGATGTAACGAGTAAGCCACCAGCAACTATTGAGTGGGAATAGTAAAAATGAGCTATAAACCTTTTTAATAAGGTTTATAGCTTTTTTTATAAATTGTAGCCAAAAAAGAGTTAAATGTTTGCGTGTGTTGAAGATAATGCGTTAGAGGGATGATGAGTATATATAACCTCTTGGCTACGGATGTTGAACTACCTATTTTAAAAAGCGATAATGACAACATTAAATCATTTAATGATTTGCTAGGACTAGGCTATAAAGAGAAGGAGTTACATCATCTCTTTGGAGGAATGTTAAAAGGGTTAGCATTGGATAAAAATGAAAAGATATTCCTTATTAATGTTGATGGTGAAGAGGGGCATCTTTTAATTTACGAAGATCATCAAAATCAATTGGTCAGATACTACTCAAAGAAGAAAAACATTTATAAGATAGAAAATAATAATAGTAAGCTACTACCACAGTATGTGAAAGAGTATTTAAATAGCATTACTATACCTTAAAAGGATATTGAATTATGGCATACATGGTTAGATGAATATGAGTTAGAGAATGTAGAGTATGAAAAAATGTTCTAACTTACAGTTAATAAGTTAGAACATTTTTTCAGTGATTATACATATATAAACCAAAAAGTAATGGTAATAAGAAGAAATTGGTGCGCAAAAAGCTTTTATAGCGAACGAAAACATAAAAATTTTAAATAATGTTCGTTTTTAAATTGACAAAACCACTTCCTCGAGTTAATATGAGTATGTAATTCAAACGAAAAGTGAATATTATGCCGTCGTATAATATCGGGGATATGGCCCGAAAGTTTCTACCTAGCTACCGTAAATGGCTTGACTACGAGGCGTTTGTATAAAGATGAGGGGAAACTTGTCTTTGTTTATAGAACGCTTCCATGTATATGCAATGGAAGCCTTTTTTATTCTTATAGATAAAAGAGGGCTAGGGTGAAATACGGCGAGTAATCATATAACGGGGGAAACGTAAGATGAAACGCTATTTTCAGTTTGATGAACTCGGTACAAATTATAAGACTGAGTTCATAGCAGGGTTAACGACATTTCTATCTATGGCTTACGTACTATTTGTCAATCCTGCTACGCTGTCGCTTGGAAATGTTAAAGGGTTACCGGCAGGTACAGGAATGGATCCAGGTGCAGTATTTGTTGCTACAGCATTAGCAGCGGCGATTGGTTCGCTAATTATGGGGATTTTCGCGAAGTATCCAATTGCTTTAGCGCCAGGTATGGGAATTAACGCGTTCTTTGCTTATACAGCAGTGTTAACGATGGGGATTCCGTGGCAAACAGCAATTGCAGGAACGTTAATGTCAGGTATTATCTTTATTATTCTTACAGCTTCAGGTATTCGTGAAAAAATCATTAATGCAATTCCATCAGAGTTAAAGTTTGCAGTAGCAGCAGGTATCGGATTGTTCATTGCATTCCTTGGATTCCAAAATGCCGGAATTATCGTAAAGAATGATGCTGTTCTTGTTGGGTTGGGGGACTTAACAAAGGGCACAACGTTACTAGCGATCTTCGGAGTTGTTATTACAATCATCTTCATGATTAAGAAAATCAATGGTGCAGTATTCTACGGTATGATTCTTACAGCAATCTTAGGAGTGGCAACAGGATTAATCGATACTCCGAAAGCTGTAGTGGGAGCAATACCGAGTCTAGAACCAACGTTCGGTGTGGCGTTAACACACTTCGGAGATATTTTCACTGTTCAAATGGGGATTGTTATTATAACGTTCTTCTTCATCGACTTCTTTGATACAGCAGGTACGCTTGTAGCGGTTGCGAATCAAGCAGGATTAATGAAGAACAATAAATTACCACGTGCGGGAAAAGCATTATTTGCAGATGCGATTGCAACTGTAATCGGTGCGATCTTAGGTACATCAACAACAACGTCTTACATTGAATCGTCTGCAGGGGTAGCGGCAGGAGGACGTTCTGGATTTACAGCAGTTGTAACAGCAGGATTCTTCTTACTGGCACTTTTTTTCTCACCATTATTAAGTGTTGTAACACCAGCTGTAACAGCGCCAGCATTAATTATTGTAGGAATCTTGATGGTTTCATCTTTAGGAGAAATTGATTGGAAGAAATTCGAGATTGCAGTACCAGCATTCTTTACAATCATCTCTATGCCACTTACGTATAGTATCGCAACGGGAATCGCGATAGGATTTATCTTCTATCCAATTACAATGGTTGTGAGTGGTCGTCGTAAAGAGGTTCATCCAATTATGTATGTTATGGGAGTTTTATTCGTACTATATTTCATCTACGTTCGTAAATAAGAGGGGTTTTTGAAAGGTCTAGACTTAAGGGGAGTCTAGACCTTTTTTGCGTCTTCAGAAAATCTTAAGGATTTCCGAGCGTTTTTCTTCAGAAGTTTTTCTATAATAGAAGTTAGGGATTAAAAAGTACTGGGGGAGATATTGTGGCACAGGAAACAATACTTGTCGTAGATGATGAAAAAGAAATTCGAAATTTAATTACAATCTATTTAAAGAACGAAGGATATAAAGTACTACAAGCAGGAGACGGGGAAGAAGGATTACGCCTACTAGAAGAAAATGAAGTACATTTAGTTGTATTAGATATTATGATGCCGAAAGTAGATGGCATTCATATGTGTATGAAGGTAAGAGAAGCAAAAGAAATGCCGATTATTATGCTTTCAGCAAAAACGCAGGATATGGATAAAATTTTAGGGCTAACAACAGGTGCAGATGATTACGTAACGAAACCATTTAATCCGTTAGAGTTAATCGCAAGAATTAAATCTCAGCTACGTCGTTATATGAAAATGAATGGTTTTGCTATTCAAAATGAGGACGAGCTAGAAATTGGAGATATGAAAATAAACATTTCGACCCATAAGGTAATTGTGGAGGGGGAAGAAGTGAAGCTAACACCGAGGGAATTTTCAATTTTAGAATTGTTAGCTAGAAATCCAGGTATGGTCTTTAGTGCGGAGCAAATTTATGAGAAGGTTTGGAACGAAAGGTCTTTCCAGTCTGATAATACTGTAATGGTACATATTCGGAAAGTGCGTGAAAAGATTGAAGAGAATCCGAGGAAACCTAGATATATAAAAACAGTATGGGGAGTGGGGTATAAGATTGAAAAAGATATTTAATCCGTTTACTTACGTTAGGAAAATCCGAGAATTAATTAGAAAGATAGTGAAAAGTGTGAAACGGAGTATACGAATTCAACTTATTACTGCATTTACTGCTTGTGCGTTATTAGGGCTTTTGTCAGCAAAGGCAGCAGCTCCGTTTTTTGAGAATGCGAATCGGGAGGCTACGATTGATTATCGGGCTGGTATGGAACAAATTAATCAACAAGCTCAAAGCATGGCGGATAGTTCGGTTCATGAAAATAAATTAGAAGCTATATCAAGTATGATTGAAATAGAGAATCAAAATTTAGAACAAGACTCTAGAGCTTTAAAAGTATTGGTTACTGACGAGAGCGGTAAAGTCTTATATAAAACGAAGCAGGCGCAAGAAGAACAAATTGATTTGCACAATACGATTAGTAATGCAGCATCATTTGCGATTAATTATGCAAATGGTAGAAATGAATTTGAAAGTACGAGAAAAGAATTTATAGCTTTTGCACCTATTACAATTGAAGGAAAGAATTTATACATGTTTGTTAGTGGGATTCCGGAAGGCGAAGTAATATATGATACACAAGAAGGGCCGTTTCCGTTTTTCATAGGGGTGCTTGTATTCATTTTCTCTTTTTTCTATATAACAAAGAGAAAGATGAAGCAAATTGAAGCGATGGCACAAGGTGTAAAAGAAATAAAAAAAGGCAACTTAGCTTACCGTATTGAGAAAAAAGGTGAGGATGAGATTGCGGCTTTAACTGAGAATATTAACAATATGGCAGAAGAGCTTATGAATAATATAGAAAAAGAGCGTAAACTAGAGAAGCAAAAGAATGAGCTTATTACGAATGTATCTCATGATCTGCGTACACCACTTACTTCTATTATGGGGTACTTACGATTACTTCGAGATTCTAAATATGAAAATAAAGAACAACATGATGAGTATACGAGAATTGCTTTTGCGAAGTCGGAGCAGTTAAAGAATTTAATAGAAGATTTATTTGAGTATACGAAGTTAACGAATGAACAAGTTATATTAGAAAAACAAGATGTATGTATAAACGAATTACTTGAGCAGTTAATAGAAGAGTTAGTACCGCAGGCGGAAGAACATGGACTTACGTTTGTTAAAAAATTTCCCGAGGAACGTGCCTATGCATCGATTGATTCGGAAAAGATGGTTCGTGTATTTGATAATTTACTAATGAATGCGATTAAGTATAGTAAAGATGATGGAGAGATAAAAGTTTCTTTTCAAAGGCAGCGTAGGGATATACAAATTGTAATTGCGAATCATAGTGAAGAGTTTACGAGAGAAGAGTTAGCGAATCTATTTGAACGTTTTTATAAGAAGGATCAATCTCGAAGTAGAGTAACAGAAGGTTCTGGACTCGGGCTGGCGATTGCGAAAAGTATTGTTGAATTGCAGGGTGGTAGTATACGAGCAGAATATGAGGACAGTATTATTCAATTTATCGTTTCGTTACCAATTATAGATAAAAAGTAAATGAATAGAGTTATATGTGATAAAAAGGCTTATTTGAAAAAGAATAAGCCTTTTTATATTTTTTTAGAAAAACATGTTGACGATTAGTATATAGAGGTGTAATATAGAACAAGTCGCCGGTAGCAACAACGCAGAAAGCGACAAACAAAATGAAAAACTTAGTTGACATTAACTAACGAAGATGTTAACATAAGGGAGTCGCAAATGAGCGACAAAGAAGTTCTTTGAAAACTGAACGAAACAAACAACGTGAAACGTCAATTTTTATTTTTAGATGCTAGACAAACTAACTTTATTGGAGAGTTTGA
>NZ_JAKUFP010000054.1:0-16391 GCF_022663495.1 Bacillus cereus group sp. BfR-BA-01383 | reverse complement strand
GTTCAAGGCAACACAGGTGCTACTGGTGCCACTGGGCCTCAGGGTATTCAAGGCAACACGGGTGCTACTGGTGCCACTGGACCTCAGGGGGTTCAAGGCAACACAGGTGCTACTGGTGCCACTGGGCCTCAGGGTATTCAAGGCAACACGGGTGCTACCGGACCTCAAGGTGCTCAAGGTAACACGGGTGCTACTGGCGCTACAGGACCTCAAGGGTCTCAAGGTAACACGGGCGCTACTGGTGCCACTGGACCTCAAGGCGTTCAAGGTAACACAGGTGCTACCGGTATCGGAGTTACCGGGCCTACTGGACCTTCTGGCGGGCCCACTGGACCTACAGGGCCTCAAGGTGTTCAAGGTAACACAGGTGCTACTGGTGCCACTGGACCTCAGGGGGTTCAAGGCAACACGGGCGCTACTGGACCTCAAGGTGTTCAAGGTAACACGGGCGCTACTGGACCTCAAGGCGTCCAAGGTAACACGGGCGCTACTGGACCTCAGGGGGTTCAAGGCAACACAGGTACTACTGGTGCCACTGGACCTCAAGGTAATACGGGACCAACTGGTGCTACTGGCATTGGCGCTACAGGTCCAACTGGCCCTACTGGAACTAGCTTCCCTGTAGCGACAATTGTTGTAACAAACAACATTCAACAAACAGTACTTCAATTTAATAACTTTATTTTTAGTACCGCAATTAACGTAAACAATATTATCTTTAACGGCATAGATTCAGTTTCTGTTATTAACGCTGGTATTTATGTAATTAGCGTATCCATCTCTACAACTGCACCAGGTTGTGCTCCTCTGGGAGTTGGAATTTCAATAAATGGAGCAGTCGCAACTGACAACTTCTCTTCAAATCTAATAGGCGACTCACTTTCATTTACTACAATCGAAACATTAGCAGCTGGTGCACGTATTTCTGTCAAATCTACCCTAAACGAAATTACAATTCCTGACACAGGCAACACTAACATCCGTCTTACTGTATTTAGAATCGCTTAAATTTCACTATTTATTATTTATGACAAACAAAAAAAGAGCGAGAAACTCGCTCTTTTTTTGTTATGTACAATAATTCATTACTACTCTAATTCAATTGAAACATTTTTTTGAGGTACAAATGTAGAAATTGCATGTTTATAAATAAGCTGTTGCTTACCTTCTGTTTCCAGTAGGACTGTAAAATTATCAAATCCTTTAATTAATCCACGAAGCTGGAAACCGTTTAATAAGTACAGCGTAACAAACGTATTCTCTTTACGGAGTTGATTTAAAAACTGATCTTGAATATTGATTGATTGCTTCATGTCGAATCCTCCTCTTTTTCTCTACTTACTATTATTCGACTTTAATTGTAACTTTCCTTCTATGTATCGTAAAATTTCTGACGTTTTTTCACCATCTGTAACATCAAACCACGTGACATCCATTTTATTACGGAACCACGTTAATTGACGCTTTGCATAACGGCGTGAATTCGTCTTTAATTGTGATACCGCTTCTTCTAAAGAGACACGATTCTCAAAATAATCATAGATTTCTTTATACCCAATCGCTTGAATAGATTGACAATCTCTTATCCCTCTATTATACAGCCCTTCTACTTCCTCTAATAGGCCTTGTTCCATCATCAAATCAACTCGTAAGTTAATGCGATCGTATAGCATTACTCGATCCATTGTCAAGCCAATTAATGACACATCATAGAGTAACTCTTTTTCTTGTTTCTCAATTTGGTCACTCATCTTTTCGCCCGTCGTGTGGAAAATTTCTAACGCCCGAATGACGCGTCGCACATTATTTGCATGAATACGCTCTGCACTTTCTGGATCTACTTCTTGCAATTTTTCATGTACATATTCCACACCACGTTCTTGAGCTAGCTTTTCCATTCGCTCTCGGTATATAGCATCACCAGCATCATCTGTAAATTGATAATCGAATAAAACAGATTGTATATAAAGACCGGTTCCACCAACTATAATTGGTAATTTACCACGCTCTGTAATCTCTCGAATATGCTTACGAACACGTTCTTGAAATTCTGCGACGGAAAATGAATCTTCCGGATCTTTTATATCAACCATATAGTGTGGAATTCCATCCATCTCTTCTTTTGTCACCTTTGCAGTTCCAATATCCATCGTGCAATAAATTTGCATGGAATCACCACTAATAACTTCACCGTTCAACGCTTTTGCAAGATCGATACTTAACTTCGTCTTCCCAACAGCAGTTGGCCCAATGATGACAGCAACTTTTTCACGTTGCATTTCTCCCATATCATTCAACTCTCTTTATGTAATATACTCCATCTATTGATTATATCCAATCTTAACAATTTTAACGGTACGATTGCAAGTTCTTTCATATCGGTACATGAAATTTCATGTTAAAAAAAGAACATAGTTTGTCCAATTCTGCATATACATGATAAAAAAATAGCTTTGAGAGGATGAGTTGACTATGAAACAATCCACCATCAATTTTTCATCTTTAACAAAAGACCTCATTTTAGCCACTGCTACAAAGGAACACAATTGTTCACAAGAGGAATTATACTTCGCTCTAAATTGTTTGTTACGTTCTTTTCATTCTACACTCCAAGAAACAACGTTACACCCAGAAAATAAAAATACAGAGTATATGCAAACTCAATTTTGCAGTGCATATAAAATTATTACAGGTAAAACTATTTATCCCTTTCAATAATCCATAAAAAGCGGTTGCTTTCATATTTTCAAGCAACCGCCTTTTATGTTAATACATATACACTACTCTATAACTTTCACTTTTACAGATTTACGTCCCCAGCTATTAGCACTACCATCTGAACCTACTAATACATCAATACGATTTCCTTTAATCGCACCACCAGTATCTCCAGCAATTGCTTCTCCATATCCTTCTACCCATACTTTCGATCCAAGTGGAATTACTTTCGGATCAACAGCGATTACTTTCATGTTTGGATTTGCTGTTAAATCATGCCCCATTGCAGTTAGTACACGACCACCATATGAACCATTCTCACTTGGATCTGCTGTATACGCTGTCGCTTCTACAGTTATTTCACGACCACCGGCAGGCGCACTAGTTTCAGTAGATTTCGCAACTGGTTGCGCAGCCGGCTTTGCTTTTGCTACAGGTTTACTCGATTCTACATTCTTAACAGATTCTTTACTCTTAACTGCTGTATTATTTTTAACCGACGTATTTACTCTAGCCGGTGCTTCTTCTTGAGCTACGACTACTTTCTTTTCAATCACAGGTGCCGTTCCTGTTAAAAATGGCACGTGAACATATCCGACTTTTCCATTGTAGTCGAATTGTAACCATTCATTTTGAACTTGATTTGTCGTTTCAATCACATCATCTTTATTAAGTTTGCCAAGAATTTCAGAGTCAGTATTCGCTCCAGCACGAACATTTAATACGCTCGCCGTTACATAATACGTACTTTTCGTAAATTCAGCACTTACAAACGCTTCTTTACCATCTAATTTAATTTTTGTCCAGCCATTTTCTGTATTTATCACATCTAATTTATTTCCACTTAACATTTTACCTACAAGCTTTGACTCTACAGTTGGGTTTTCTCTAACATTTAATACATCTGTTGTTACAATCGTTTCTGCTTTCGCAGAACCTGCAAAAATCCCAAGACCAAAAACTGCTGCTGTTGCTATACCTAATAATTTTTTCATGAATAGCCTCCATTTGCTTTGTTTTCGTATTTTTATTATAGCAACAGATTTTTTGGTTTTTTAGAAATCACACAATTACAAAGCATTCGTAATATACGATTAATGAGTTGCAACATAAATTTCCATATTATTGGAGTGCATTTCCAATAGAATCCCCAATAGTTTTCATATATTTTCCACATACAAGCACTAGATTTTTTTCCAAAAAAAAATTACAGTATTACTTTTTTGTTACAAAAAATTCACATTTCATTACATCTTTTACCAAAAAACATCGTTCTCCAATTATTAACCTACTTTTTTGTAATAAAAAAGAGCAGCTAATAGCAGCTGCTCCTTTTTCATTCGTTATTTAACTTTCTTTTTCCAAATCCCCATCATAAGAGCCGAAACAACTGTCCCAATTAATATAGATAAAATATATAGTAACGGTTTATTTACTAATGCAATAACAAACAACCCACCATGTGGTGCCGGTAATGTAATTTGGAATAACATAGATAACGCACCTGCAATACTTGAACCAACAACACAACTTACAATTACTCGAACCGGATCTGCAGCTGCAAATGGAATCGCACCTTCTGTAATAAACGACGCTCCCATAATATAATTTGTTAAACCTGATTTACGTTCTGCTTCAGTAAACTTCGATTTAAAGAATGTAGTTGCGAATGCAATCGCAAGCGGTGGTACCATACCACCAGCCATAACTGCTGAGTGCACACCAAAGTTCCCTGCTGAAATTGCAGCGATACCAAATGTAAATGCTGCTTTATTAATTGGGCCACCCATATCGATTGCCATCATACCACCTAAAATTAAACCTAATAGTATAGCATTTGTGCCACCTAAACTATTTAACCAACTCGTTAACATTTCATTTAACGCAACTACAGGTGGATTAACTACTTTTAACATGATAACACCTGTAATTAATAACCCCAATACCGGATAAAGTAAGACCGGTTTAATCCCTTCTAACTGCGCCGGTAAACTTGAAAATAACTTTTTCAAACCAACAACAACATATCCAGCTAAGAAACCAGCAATTAATCCGCCTAAAAATCCAGCATTCGCTTGTGCTGCTAAAAATCCACCGACAACACCAGGCATAAAACCAGGTCGATCAGCAATAGAACTTGCAATAAATCCAGCTAGAATTGGTACAAGGAATAAGAAGGCTCCTTTTTCTCCACCGCCAATAGCCATTAATATTTCAGCAATAGGGCCTTCTGCCTTAATTCCACCGAACATAAATGCTAGCGCGATTAAAATCCCTCCACCAACAACGAATGGAAGCATATTACTTACACCGCTCATTAAATGTTTATAAATTCCTAATCCTTTTTCTTTCTCTATACTTTCTGCCTTCCCATCCTCTTTTACCCCTTTAAAGATTGGTGCATCTTGTTTTACAGCACGATTAAGAAGGATTTCCGTTTTTCTAATCCCATCAGCGACTGGCACTTGAATGACATGTTTTCCAGCAAAACGGTTCATTTCTACTTGTTTATCTGCCGCAACAATAATCGCTGTTGCACGCTCAATATCTTCTTTCGTTAAACCGTTCTTTACACCCGTTGATCCGTTCGTTTCAACTTTAATCGCAATCCCTAACTCTGCTGCTTTTGCTTTTAAACTATCAGCAGCCATATATGTGTGAGCGATACCAGTCGGACAAGCTGTAACAGCTAATACATATGGTTCATTTCCTTCTGGCTTTGCAACTTCAACTTCTTCTTCTTCTTTTTCATTCTCTTTTTCATCAAATAAACGAAGAAGTTCCTCTTCATCCTTTGCTTCTAATAATTGCTTGCGAAATCCTTCATCCATTAATAATGTAGATAAGCGAGACAATGTTTCTAAATGAGTATTATTCGCCCCTTCACTCGCAGCGATCATAAAGAATAAATGTGCAGGCTGTCCATCAAGCGATTCATAGTTGATACCGCTTACACTTCTACCAAAACAAATCGCTGGTTGCTTAACAGCTTTTGTCTTCGCATGAGGTATAGCAATACCTTCCCCAATTCCAGTTGTACTTTGTGACTCTCGCTTTAAAATAGCTTCTTTAAATTCAGCTTTACTATTTAAACGATTTGCTGCGTTTAATTTCTCAACTAATTCATCTATGACAGCTTCTTTATTTGAAGCTGTCAAATTCATAATGACTGTATCCCTTTTTAATAGTTCTGTAATTTTCATATGCTACTCCCCCCTACCGCTTAGCTACCATTACTTGCGACAATAGTTCTTCTACTTTTTCCTTTTCACATAAATCCGCCGAAAACGCTGTTGCACTCCCTGTTGCAACACCATATTGAAATGCTTTTTCAATATCTTTTGTCTGTTCATATTTACCTACAAATCCAGCAACGAGGGAATCTCCTGCCCCAACCGAATTAATAACGACACCTTTCGGAACAGTTGCTTCATATATACCGTCTGCTGTAAATAATAAAGCTCCATCTCCTGCCATTGAAACGATGACATGTCCTACACCTTGTTCAATTAACTTTCTTCCATACGGTAAAATGTCTTCTACTGTTGAAAGCTGTACTCCGAACAACTCACTAAGTTCATGATGATTCGGTTTTATTAAAAATGGTTTATTTTTAATTACATGCTGCAGCGCACTACCACTTGCATCTACTACTACACGAATACCTTTTTCTGCTCCAAATGCTGCGATTGATTCATAAAAGGTAGTCGAAATAGAAGCTGGTACACTTCCAGCTAATACAACACAATCTCCGGGTTGCATACTTTCAATTTGTTTCATTAATTGCTCGAATTGCTCATTTGTCACAATAGGACCTTGCCCATTTAATTCTGTTTCTTCTTGCCCTTTTATTTTCACATTAATTCGAGAATCTCCGTCTACTTGGACGAAGTTTGTTATTACACCTTCATCATGTAATACATCTTTAATAAATCCACCAGTAAATCCACCAGTAAATCCAAGCGCTACATTTTCAACACCTAAACGATGTAGAACACGAGAAACATTAATCCCTTTCCCCCCAGGAAACTTCATATCTTTCTCTGCTCGATTTACTGTTCCTAAATTGACAGAATTAACTTGTACTACATAATCAATAGATGGGTTTAAAGTAACTGTATAGATCATTGTTTATCAGCCTCAATTACATTGGTTTGTCTTTTATATTTTTCTAAATCAATTTCTACATGATTTGTAATAATACTTGCATCTTCAACATTTGCAATTTTCGCAAACGCAGCTTCTGAAAATTTACTTTCATCAATTAAGAAATATCCTTCATTCGCTAATGTTAATGCCATTTGTTTTAAAAGTGCCTCTTCTGGATCTGGCGTTGTAAAACCAAGCTGTTCATGTACACCATTCGCTCCTAAAAAACATTTATCAAAACGATATTTCTGCATACTTTCCTGCGCCATAGCACCGATTAAAGCTTTCGTCCTACTCTTCATCATCCCGCCTAGTAAATATGCACGAATATTATTTTCAACTAAAGCTTCAATATGCATAAGCCCATTAGTTACGACAGTAACATCTTTATTTATTAAAAATGGAATCATTTCAAATGTTGTACTTCCTGCATCTAAATAAATGCAATCACCTTGTTCAACAATGCCAGCCGCATACTTAGCAATTTGTTGTTTTATATGAATGTTTTTGGATGATTTTTCAACCATCGTCGGTTCCTGTCCTTTTCCTGTTAAAACAGAGGCACCACCATGAACTCTTTTTAATAACCTTTGTTTTTCCAATTGCGCTAAATCACGACGAATTGTCGATTCAGAGCTTTCTGTTCTTTCGACTAATTGCTGCAATTTAACAACCTTCTGTTCCTTTACAAGTTGCAATATCATTTGATGACGTTCAGGAGTTAACATTTTCTTCACCTCTTCTTTGATTACAGTATAATGAAAACGATCACAAAAATCAACCATAAACAGTCAAAAATAATCACAAACAGTCAAAAACATTTATAAATAACAAAAAGAAACCTATTTGATACAACAATCAAATAGGTTTCTTCTCTCTATTCACTTATAAAGAAGCTTTATATATATTTAGAACATCATCTTTATTTAATATTTTAAAGTTACCAAATTCACCATAAGCCATCGCTTTATCCGCCATTAAGTCAATTTCATTTTCCCCAATACCGTAATCAGCCAGTCTTACTGGTGCTTCAATTGAAGTCCAGAATTGACGCAGTGCCTCAATTCCTTCTAGCGCAATTTCTTTATCCGCTTTTCCTTCCGTTTCTATATTGAACACACGCACAGCAAATTGTTTAAAACGATTCACATTTTCATCTAGAACATGTTTCATCCAATTTGGGAATAAAATTGCTAAACCGCCCCCATGCGGTATATCATGAACAGCGGAAACTGCATGCTCAATATTATGAGTTGCCCAGTCTCCTTTTACTCCCATCGCTAAAATTCCATTTAACGCCATCGTGCCGCAATATAAAATTGTTTCCCTATGCTCATAATTTTCTAGATCATTTAACAGCTTAGGAGCTGTTTCAATTACTGTTCTTAAAACAGACTCACAATAACGATCTTGTAGTTCTGTATTTGTTCCATGGTGGAAATATTGTTCTAATACGTGCGACATAATATCTACCATACCGTAAATTGTTTGATCTTTCGGTACAGATGCAGTATGAACTGGATCTAAGATCGAAAACTGCGGGAAAGTAACAGGGCTACCCCATCCGTACTTTTCATTCGTTTCCCAGTTTGTAATTACAGATCCTGCATTCATTTCAGAGCCCGTCGCGGCAAGAGTAAGAACAGTACCAAATGGTAACGCCTCACTAGCAAATGCTTTCTTCGTTACAATGTCCCATACATCTCCATCGTACTTACTACCAGCTGCAATTGCTTTCGTACAGTCGATTACACTTCCTCCACCAACCGCTAAAATAAATTCAACATCATTATCTTTGCAAATTTGAATCCCTTTCTTTACAGTTGATAAACGAGGATTCGGTTCAACACCTGTCAATTCAAATACTTCCGCATTTATATCTTTTAAAATAGAAATTACATTATCATAAATACCGTTTCTTTTAATACTTCCTCCTCCGTATACGAGAAGAACTTTTTTACCAAACTGTGGAATTTCGGTTTTCAACTGTTCTAACTGTCCTTTACCGAAAATAAGTTTCGTTGGATTACGAAATACAAAATTTTGCATATCCCTTTACCATCCCTTCTATATGAAAAACAACTATACTTTTATATACCATATTTTTTTCATATCACAAAAATATTTGCTTAACAAAAAAGTCCCAGCCTAAAGGCTGAGACTTTTTATTGGTAATAAGGTGAGATCATTAGGTAAACAATAACACCAGATAAACTTACATATAACCAAATTGGCATCGTCCAACGTACAATTTTACGGTGACGTGTTAATTGATTTGTAAAACCAAATACAAGTGCGAACAATGCAAGTGGTACAATAATTGCCGCAAGGAAAATATGTGTAATTAAAATGAAGAAATACACATATTTAATGAATCCTTCTCCACCGAAATGCGTTGCTGGCGCCAAGTAATGATACGATAAATATGACACACAAAATAATAAAGTCGTTGTAAATGCTGCAAGAATAAAACCACGGTGCATTTTTACGTTCTTTTTAATAATAGAGAATAAAGCTGCTAATAAAAATACAAACGTAAAACTATTAAAAATTGCATTTAACATTGGTAAGATAGTTACATCAAAATGTAATTCTCCTTCATAGCCAACAGGTCCAAAGAACAAAAATAAAATAATCGCGTTTACAATTACAGAAAGCGTTATCACAATAGGAGCATAGCTTTTCTGATTTGTTGATTGATCCACCAAATTGGTCACTCCTCTTCTTTCAAATATGTATAATTAACCTCACTATTTTAACATATTATTCACGGTGTAAATGTGACAATAGTTTGACACAGTAAGACAGGGCAAAGAAAAAATCCTTCTTAACAATACTTCTTAAGAAGGATTTTATCGCTTTATTATTCAAATAGCAATGCGATTAGTTTTTGTTAAAAAACGTACTGCTATATGCTTGAAAAATTTCAGACACTTGATATCCCATTAATGTAATTGCTGTTAATGAAAAGAAACCAATCATAAGAAATCGAAACCACATGTAAATCTCCTCCTTGTATTTAGCTTAAAAAACGTTCGCTATATTACAAGTTGAGTGGCACTCTTCATCATCACTTTCCTTTTTCTTTACAATCGCTGTTATAAAACGAATCATAAAGAAGATAACAAAAGGAATTTGTTCATCATTTCTATTGGCATAGTTTAGCAACGGCTCACGTTGCAACTCGAACGGGGATGAGAAAGAATAGAACATACCTTGCTCTTCCACATATACGATTATAATTTTCATACAAAATACTATCCCAAGAAACGAAACAATATCTTGCCATTCTGTCGTATATAACAGGTTATACAGATCTAATACGTACTCTTCCATCATCATCCCCCCTTCCTTTTTTACCATTCTGCTCTCCTTCATATAAAAAGTCAAGAAAAAAGTGTATTTCCACTATGACAATAGTAATTATTTATTTCTTTACTTATATATGAATCTTTTCTAGCAATGATTGGATGTAACTTTCTTGTTTTAATTATTATTTTTCTTCAATACAAATACTGCAAGTTCAGGTACACTCCAAAATCTAACAGGCATTCGAGTTGTCCCAATACCGCGATTTACGTATAAATATAACGGCTTACCCTTTCCTTCTAATTCATACATTCCTTCAACGTACTTCTCAGCTAATTTTGTCGTAATTAAAGGACCTACAAAAGGAATTTGAACTTGTCCCCCATGACTATGTCCTGACATTTGAAAATCAACTGGATAACGATCTACTTCGGCTACGACATCCGGCTCATGTACTAATAACATATTGAAATCTTGTTGTTTCAAGTTTTTTAAAGTCGAATCTATTTGTGGCTTCCCTAATAAGAAATCATCCAAACCTGATATTGTAATATACTTGCCGTTTTCCACTTTAATTTTCTGCACTTCATTTACTAACACAGAAAAACCAGCTTCCTCCATATATTTTTTATAAAACAAACTACCACCGCCCCCTCTGTCATGATTTCCGAATACAGCATATTTCCCTAGGGGGGCATGAATTTTCTGCAAGATACCTTTCGCTTCTTCTCTTTCCGCATTATAAGATCCAAACTTATCTATTAAATCTCCCGTAAAAACTACTATATCTGGACGTAGCTCATTCATTTTCTCTACTAAGTTATCCAGTTGTTTCAATGAAAATTCTGGTCCTAAGTGTACATCTGAGAATTGCAATATTCTTTTATTATTAAACTCTTTAGGAATCGTAGCAGCTTCTATTTCATTCCATGTGACTGTTACTAGTTTTCGTTCTATTTCTGTCGCATAGAAATACAAACTTACTGTAATCATTACTATACTTATACAACTAATAATAAATATCTTTGATGTTGATATTTTTTGTTCTTTCTTCACACGATGAGTATTCATGTTTTCACCTCTAGAAGTACTTTAAATCCTTATTGTTACATTAATGTGACAACATGAACAATGTTAGTTATCTCCAATTTCACCCACTAACTTTGACAAACTTATACAGAAGTCATAACATATTTTTATAATACATAGATTTTCCACAAAATTCTTTCATTCATTCCATCACAATATTACGGAGGGGTTATTCATGTCTGTATATACACCAGAAGAAATTACAGAACTTGCTGCTAATTCTGGAAGAAAAAAAGCTCATTTATCATTACTCCCTATGCTAATTCTCGGTTTCTTTGGTGGTGCTTTTATAGCATTTGGGTATTTACTTGATATTCATGTTATTGGGACAATGCCAAAATCTTGGGGATCATTTACTAGTTTTATAGGTGCTTCCGTCTTCCCTATCGGTCTTATACTCGTTATTCTTGCGGGAGGTGAATTAGTAACTGGCAACATGATGACCGTTTCAATGGCGTGGCTTCATAAAAAAATTGACTTATTTCACTTAGTACGAAATTTAGTTATTGTTACGTTTAGCAATTTCATAGGCGCTGTATTCGTTGCTTATTTTTTCGGTCATATCGTCGGCTTAACAGAGGGAGCTTTTCTAGCGAAAACAGTATCTATTGCACAAGCTAAACTACAAGATACACCACTGCAAGCCTTCATTTCTGCAATTGGATGTAATTGGCTCGTTTCTTTAGCTGTTTGGCTTAGTATGGGAAGCAAAGAGTTTATCGGAAAGATTATCGGTATTTGGTTCCCAGTTATGACATTCGTTGCCATTGGCTTTCAGCACGTTGTAGCCAATATGTTTGTCCTTCCAGCTGCCATTTTTGCTGGTCATTTAACTTGGGCTGAATATTTTCCAAATTTCATTTTTGTTTTCTTTGGCAATTTAGTAGGAGGTATGTTATTTGTAGCATTACCTTATTTCATTTCTTATAATAAGAAACTATCTTCCACTACAGAGAAGACTGAAATAAAGAACAAATCTGTATCCGCTTAAATTGAATGTCTATAAAGTGATCCTAAAAAATATTACAAATTTCATTTTTTTCGTGAATATATCTACGTACACTTGTTCTCGAATGTTTTATACGTTATAATAACAACTTAAATAGCATTATTTACATATGAGGTGAAAAACATGAATAAAACAGAATTAATTAAAAGCGTAGCACAAAATGCTGAGATTTCTCAAAAAGAAGCTACTGTAGTTTTACAAACTGTAGTAGAATCAATCACTAACACTTTAGCTGCTGGTGAAAAAGTACAACTTATCGGATTCGGTACATTCGAAGTTCGCGAAAGAGCTGCTCGTACAGGCCGTAACCCACAAACTGGTGAAGAAATGCAAATCGCAGCTTCTAAAGTACCTGCTTTCAAAGCTGGTAAAGAACTAAAAGAAGCTGTAAAATAATGAAAAATAGCCTTCTCATTTATGAGAAGGCTATTTTTTTCATAACATAATTAATAAAAAACTGACCATTATGCTGTTTCTTTTGTTCCTTTATGCAAATATAACCTTTCCTTTCAAAGAATGGTTTTGCTGTAATACTCGCCTCTGTATATATATCCCTATGCTGCAAGTTCACTGCTTCTTCTTCTAACTTCTGTAGTATATAAGAAGCTATTCCTTTTCCTTGATAATCTTTATGTGTAAACAATCGATCTATGTACTGCTCGTCATTATAATCTCCAAATCCCACTATCAAACCATTATTATCCGCTACATAACTGATATTCTTTTCTAAAGACTGTAACCAACTTTCTCTATCTAGTCGCTTTGGTGCCCATGCCTGTAACTGTAACAAGTTATAATCTTTTACATTAACCGTATGAACTGTTTCATAGAACAATTGTAATACTTGTTCTAAATCCCCCTTCTGGAATGTTCTAATTATAATACCTTTAAACATATGTAATTCTCCTTATCAAGCTAACTCTTTTTTGCATTTATTTTAAAAACAATTTTTCTCCAATACACAATTCAATAATTCTGCTATAGTATATCTTTTTCTTTTTATACGAACAAAACACAATACTTATTCAAAGTATTGTGTTTTGTATAAAAGCATATTCAATTACTCTATAAATTTTAATTTTTATTTTTTTAATTTCACTCTTTGTAATCGTAATGCATTTAATACGACTGATACAGAACTAAATGCCATCGCGGCTCCAGCTACCCAAGGTGCTAAGAAACCAAGCGCCGCAATTGGAATTCCTAAAGCGTTGTAAGCTAATGCCCAGAATAAATTTTGTTTAATATTTCTTATCGTCATTTTACTCATATAGATCGCATCTGCAATACTATTTAAGTCACCGCGGATTAACGTAATATCCGCTGCTTCCATCGCTACATCAGTTCCTGTTCCAATTGCCATACCAATGTTGGCTGTAGCAAGAGCAGGAGCATCATTAATTCCGTCTCCAACCATCGCTACTTTCTTACCACTAGCTTGTAGTTTTTTCACTTCTTCCGCTTTTCCTTCTGGTAATACTTCTGCAATGACATGATCAATACCAACTTGCTTAGCAATTGCCTGAGCAGTTTGTGTATTATCCCCTGTAATCATAACGACATCTAGACCCATTTTCTTAAGCCTTGCGATAGCTGCTTTTGAAGTATCCTTTACAGTATCTGCAACAGCAACTATTCCAGCATACTCCTTATCTATCGCTATTAACATTGCTGTTTTTCCTTCTCGCTCTAGTTCTTCCATCGATTTAGTAACTTCTTCAATATCAATATTAAACTTCTTCATTAATCGACGTGTACCAATTAATAATTGTTTTCCTTCGACCACTGATTCAATACCGAATCCAGGAATTGCTTCAAACGTTTCTGAACTTGGAATATCAATTCCCTTTTCTTTAATTCCTTCTACAATTGCTTCTGCAAGTGGGTGTTCAGAATTTCTTTCTGCTGCACCGACTAATTTTAATATTTCCTTCTCTTCAAATCCATCTGCTACAATTATATCTGTTAATACTGGCTTTCCATTTGTTACTGTACCCGTTTTATCCAGAATAACCGTATCTAATCGGTGCGTTGCTTCTAAATGCTCTCCACCTTTAAATAAAATGCCATACTCAGCTGATCTTCCTGATCCCGCCATAATAGATGTAGGTGTCGCAAGACCTAAAGCACACGGACAAGCGATAACAAGTACTGCTATCATTTTCTCAAGTGCCCCGCCAAAATCACCAGGTGTAACAAATATCATCCACACCGCAAATGTAATAATAGCAATCACAACTACAACCGGTACGAAAATACCTGAAATTTGATCTGCAACCCTTTGAATAGGAGCTTTTGAACCTTGAGCCTCTTCTACTACTTTAATGATTTGAGCTAATGCAGTGTCTCTTCCTACCTTAGTTGCTTTAACTTTTAAAAATCCATTTTTATTCATTGTAGAACCGATTACTACATCTCCAATCGTTTTATCAACTGGAATACTTTCACCCGTCAACATCGATTCATCTATTGCTGATTTCCCTTCTACTATTTCTCCATCTACTGGAATTTTTTCACCCGGTTTCACATAAACGATATCACCAGCTACTACTTCTTCGATTAAAATTTTCATTTCTGTTCCATCTCGCACAACTGTAGCAGTTTTCGCCTGTAATCCCATCAATTTTTTAATAGCTTCTGATGAACGTCCCTTTGCTTTTGCCTCAAATAATTTCCCTAAAATAATTAATGTAATGAGGACCGCACTCGTTTCAAAATATAAATCTGTCATATGTTCTGATGAACCAATGGATTGAATACTTAAATATACACTATAGAAATAAGCTGCGGACGTTCCAAGTGCCACGAGAACATCCATGTTAGCACTTTTATTACGTAACGCTTTATAAGCACCAATATAAAACTGTCCGCCAATGATAAATTGAACTGGAGTTGCAAGAGCTAGCTGCACCCAAGGATTCATAAGCATATCTGGTAAATAAATAAAAGATGTAAATGAGAAATGACTCACCATTGCCCACAATAACGGGAATGATAAAATAAACGAAATAATAAACTTCTTCTTTTGACGTTCAATTTCTTGTAAACGATGGTCTGTTGATCCATCTTGCTCATCTGATTTCACTTCTAATTTATACCCTAACTTTGTAATGGTACTTTTCATTTCGCCTACATTAATTTCATCTGGATTAAAGTCTACCGTTGCCGATTCTAAAGCGAAGTTAACCGTCGCTTTGTTCACACCATCTAACTTATTTAAACGCTTTTCAACTCTATTCGCACATGCTGCACACGTCATTCCTGAAACAGTAAACTCAGCTTTATCACTTACAATACTATATCCTAACGATTCAACTTTTTCTTTAAATTGTTGCGGATTTGTTTTAGTTGGATCGTACATTATTTTTGTTTTTTCAAGTGCAAAATTTACATTTGCATCATGAACACCTTCTACTTTTTTCAGGCCTTTTTCAATTCTATTTGCACATGCTGCACATGTCATTCCTGATATTTGAAGATTGGCCTCTTTTTGTTCATTCATGTCTCTCACCTCTATATACCCTTATGAGGTATAATTATTAGCAAAATAAATCGTACTTCGTTTAAAGTACGATTTATTTCCGTATCTAAAAATAATTATTGAACATCATATCCTTGATCTTCAATGACAGCAACGATATCTTTTAACGTTATGACTGATGAATCAATAGTAACTTCAACAGTTCCTTCTGCTAATTGAACTTTCACTTGTTCAACACCGTTTAGTTCTTTCACATTACTTTCAATAGAATTTACACAATGGCCACAAGACATACCTTCAACTTTTAATGTTAACTGTTCCATTTAAAATCCTCCTCTTGTTTCTTCATTGTTTGTTAATCACAACTACATCTTACCATACCCCCCTAAGGTAATCAATGGTTTTGTATCACGATTTTAAATTTTTTCTAAAATCTTTATTTCTTTACTCCAATTATGAATTTGGAATGCATTCTCCATAAACAAAAAACCAAGCTAGTCTAATTTGAAGTGAACCCCGAAAACGGGACACCTATCAAAACACCTAAACCATCTGTTCCCTATATTCTTTAGGGGATAGGTGGTTTAATTTCTCTTGAATTCGCACACAATTGTAGTAATGAATGTATTCTAGCAC
>NZ_JAKUFP010000053.1:0-16561 GCF_022663495.1 Bacillus cereus group sp. BfR-BA-01383 | reverse complement strand
CGTTACCTCACCAACTAGCTAATGCGACGCGGGTCCATCCATAAGTGACAGCCGAAGCCGCCTTTCAATTTCGAACCATGCAGTTCAAAATGTTATCCGGTATTAGCCCCGGTTTCCCGGAGTTATCCCAGTCTTATGGGCAGGTTACCCACGTGTTACTCACCCGTCCGCCGCTAACTTCATAAGAGCAAGCTCTTAATCCATTCGCTCGACTTGCATGTATTAGGCACGCCGCCAGCGTTCATCCTGAGCCAGGATCAAACTCTCCAATAAAGTTAGTTTGTCTAGCATCTAAAAATAAAAATTGACGTTTCACGTTGTTTGTTTCGTTCAGTTTTCAAAGAACTACTTGGTCGCTCATTTGCGACTTCCTTATGTTAACATCTTCGTTTTTCGATGTCAACTAAGTTTTTTAATTTCTTTTTTGTCGTTTTCTGCGTTTCCGCATCAGCGACGGTTATTAATATATCATGGCGAAAAATGAAATGCAACACCTTTTATAAACTTTTTTAAAAACCACCCACATTTCTTTTTTAATATCATATACTTAAACGAAATATCTCTTTCATGTATAAGTAATTCCTACATATATTCTATATAAAGTTACTCTTATCCCAAAACGTTTCTTTCTATATAAATGTTTTATCCCTATATCATACAAGGAGGAATATATATGGACTACGCCGATTTATTACTCAAACTAGGTCTCTCAGCTATTTTAGGATTCGCCATCGGTTTAGAACGTGAATTAAAACGGAAACCACTCGGTTTAAAAACCTGTTTAGTTATTTCTATAATTAGTTGCCTCCTGACAATTGTTTCTATTAAAGCAGCTTACAACTTACCTCATACCGATCATATGAATATGGATCCACTTCGACTCGCCGCTCAAATTGTATCAGGAATCGGCTTTTTAGGTGCCGGCGTTATTTTACGAAGAGGAAATGATAGTATTGCGGGACTAACAACTGCCGCTATGATTTGGGGTGCTTCTGGTATTGGTATTGCCGTTGGAGCTGGTTTCTATATCGAGGCTACTTTCGGAATGTGTTTCCTTATGATAAGTGTAGAACTTATACCATTAACGATGAAATTTATAGGCCCTAGATCATTTCGTCAACGTGATATCGCAGTGAAACTTGTTGTGCGCGAGATGGACAATATCCCAATTGTAATTGAAGAGATAAAAGAAATGGATATAAAAGTTAAGAATATGAAGCTCAAAACATTAGAAAATGGCGCCCACTATTTACACCTTAAATTATCTATCGATCAAAAACGGCATACTGCTGATGTTTATTATGCTCTTCAGCATCTTGAAAGTGTCCAACAAACTGAAGTAGAAAGTATGTAATATGAAACAAACTCTCTTTTTAATTAGAGAGTTTTTCTTTTTTCTATAATGGTAACAATGAATGTAGCCCTGCAAAGTAAGGAGGAATAGGAAATTGAGATCCCGTCCAAATTTAGTAGATACATTTCGTGATTCCATTATTTTTCGTTTAATTTGTTTTATTATTGTACTTACTGCTTTTTCTGGCTTTCTTATACATAGGTTAGAGCCCTCACACTTCACCACGTGGTTTGACGGAATTTGGTGGTCAATCGTTACTATTTTCACAGTTGGATACGGTGATTTTGCCCCACATACAACAATAGGCAAGCTGATTGGTATAGGCATTATTTTATTAGGAACTGGATTTTGTTCTTATTATATGGTTCTATTCGCTACCGACATGATTAATAAACAATATATGAAAATAAAAGGAGAAGAAGCTGCAACAGCTAACGGTCATATGATTATCGTGGGCTGGAATGAGCGTGCAAAACATGTTGTAAAACAAATGCACATATTACAACCAAACCTTGATATCGTTTTAATTGATAAAACACTTTCTTTACTCCCAAAGCCATTTCATCATTTAGAGTTTATAAAAGGTTGTCCACATCACGACCAAACTTTATTAAAAGCTAATATCACAACCGCTCACACCATACTAATAACAGCTGATAAAGAAAAGAACGAAAGCTTAGCGGATACAGAGTCCATTTTAAATATTTTAACTGCAAAAGGACTGAATCCAAACATTCACTGCATCGCCGAGCTTCTTACTTCGGAGCAAATCCAAAATGCCATGAGAGCTGGCGCGTCAGAAATTATAGAAGGAAATAAATTAACGAGCTATGTATTTACCGCATCTCTTTTATTCCCTTCCATTTCAGGTGTACTCTTCTCACTTTACGATGAAATCTCTGATAACAAATTACAACTGATGGAGCTTTCTCAATCCTGCACCGGACAAACTTTTGCAAATTGTAGCTATACTCTTTTAAAGCAAAACATTCTCTTACTAGGCATAAAACGTGATGAACAATATATGATTAATCCCGTTCGTTCCTTCATTCTTATCGAAAGCGACATACTCATTGTTATTCGCCATTAAAAAAATGACGCTCTAGTTCCTGCATGAGCACTTTCCCAATTTCGATATACTTTCTTTTCACATCTCCATCTTCATCTTTCGGCTCAGCAAATTGATCAAAGCCACTCGTTCCAGCTGTTAATGCATTCACATTATCATCTAGTTCGTCTTGATACACGTGCGAAAGAATATACGGCGTTTCAAGACGGACTATTACACCAGGTACATCTAATTCTCCATCCACTGCTGTAAATGGTACTCGTAAAAATTGATACCCATCTTCTGCATCAATTTTATAATCAAAGCACCCTTTATCGTAATCCCAATTGCCACCGATACTATACCCAAGTGGTTTCATAACTTCTTCTAACTTATATAACGCATATGTACGTCCCTCTAACTTTGATTGAATCGGAATCAAGCCCATCCCTCCTAGACTTTTCCTTTAGCATACCCATTCCAGTTTTAATATACCGATGTACTTTTCGGTAAAATAATAAAAAGCGACCGGATTTCCGGTCGCTTTTTATTATTTTAAACGCTCTTCTAATTCTGCTTTTAATTCTTCAAATCCTGGTTTACCAAGTAAAGCAAACATGTTTTTCTTGTATGCTTCTACTCCTGGTTGGTCAAATGGATTTACGCCTAGTAAGTAGCCGCTCATCGCACATGCTTTTTCGAAGAAGTATACAAGGTAACCGAATGTGTATTCATTTAATTCAGGGATGTTTACGATTAAGTTTGGTACTCCGCCATCGCTATGTGCAAGTAATGTACCTTCGTATGCTTTTGTGTTTACGAAGTCTACAGTTTCACCAGCAAGGTAGTTTAATCCATCTAAATCGTTGTCATCTAATTCGATTTTTAGTTCGTGTGTAGATTTACCTACTTTAAGAACTGTTTCGAATAAGTCACGACGACCTTCTTGAATATATTGACCTAATGAGTGTAAATCAGTTGAGAAGTTTGCTGAAGATGGGAAAATACCTTTTTGATCTTTTCCTTCACTCTCACCAAATAACTGTTTCCACCACTCAGAGAAGTATTGAAGTGCAGGCTCATAGTTCACAAGCATTTCAATTGTTTTCCCTTTATTGTATAGAGCATTACGAACTACTGCGTATTGGTAAGCTGGGTTTTCTTCCAGTTCTGACGTCGCGAAGTCATCATGACCAGCAGCAGCACCTTTCATCATCTCTTCAATGTTTAAGCCACTTACTGCAATTGGTAATAGACCAACTGGCGTTAATACAGAGAAACGACCTCCAACATCATCTGGAATAACGAATGTTTCGTAACCTTCATTATCAGCTAATGTTTTTAATGCACCACGTGCTTTATCTGTAGTTGCATAAATACGTTTGCGAGCTTCTTCTTGTCCATATTTCTCTTCTAATAACTTACGGAAAATACGGAATGCAATTGCAGGCTCTGTTGTTGTACCTGATTTGGAAATAACGTTAATAGAGAAGTCTTTACCTTCTAATACATCCATTAAATCTTTCATGTAAGTGGAGCTAATGTTTTGTCCAACAAATAGCACTTGTGGAGTTTTACGTTGTTCTTTAGAAAGTGTGTTGTAGAAAGAATGGTTTAACATTTCGATTGCTGCACGTGCTCCTAAGTAGGAACCACCGATACCTACAACAAGTAAAATGTCAGAGTCATTTTTAATTTTCTCTGCGCATTTTTGAATGCGTGCAAATTCTTCTTTGTCATATTGAAGCGGAAGCTCTACCCACCCAAGGAAATCGTTCCCAACCCCTGTTTTTTCGTGGATTGCGTGGTGTGATACTTTCACTGCATCACGTAAGTAAGTTATTTCATGTTCACCGATGAAGGATAACGCTTTAGAATAGTCGAACGTTACATGTGTACTCATCTTTTTCCCTCCAATTATGTATATGTATTTCTGTATTCACTTTAGCGCAAACTGAAGTTGTAAATCAAGCGATTCAACAATTGTAAACGTAACCATTATATATTTTTTAGAAAAAGTTCATTTTTCGCATAAAAATTCGCATTTTTCGGTACAGATGTATATACATCTTTTTTGTACATTTTTTATGTATAAAAACAACGTAAATACATCATTCTATAAAAGAGTTAATTAACTCATCTCTTGCTCATGCTTCACAACTAAGGGGGGCTTTTTCATGAGTACATTGCAACGTATCGCATTAGTCTTTACTGTTATTGGCGCTGTGAACTGGGGACTAATCGGATTCTTCCAGTTTGACTTAGTAGCAGCCATTTTCGGTGGACAAAACTCAGCTCTCGCACGTATTATTTACGGCATCGTTGGTATTTCTGGGCTTATCAATCTCGGTTTACTCTTTAAGCCATCCGAAAACCTTGGTACTCACCCAGAAACTAACGAAATTCGCTAGTCAGTATGTCTTTATTTCACCCCCGACATACAAATATGATTGCATGCAATCATATTTGCAAATATATATCATAATATAAAGTAAAAGAGGAACGCTCATATGCGCTCCTCTTTTACTTTGTTAACTCCGACTCTTCAATCCATTCTGCCAACTTTTCTCGCAGCGTATTAAATCCGTTTTCTGATGGATTCGGTATAAGGATCCGTCCTTGTTTTCTTTTTGCCGCCTTTAACGATAAACTCATTTTTCTGTGTTCTTCATCAATTGAAAGTACTTTTACTTCTACTGTATCGCCGACTTTTAAAAAGTCGTGAATATCCTTTACATATCCATTTGTAATTTCAGATATATGCACAAGTCCTTGTGTTTCTGCATCTAACGCTACAAATGCACCGTAATCTTGAATTCCAGTCACTTTCCCTGTTACAACCACTCCTGTTGTATATTGTTCTGACATATGAAACACTCCCATACGTTTACCATTTTCTCTACAATTGTAAATAGCAAAGCAGATGTATTTATTGTTAAATATCCGATTGGTTAGTACGTACCCTAAGTGAGGCTATTCGGGATACGCATACCTTATATTAGTAAATTATACCACTATGACAGAACTCATTCAAAATTCATGAAAAAATTTCCTTAGATAAGTATAATTCTCCAATATTGGGATAGAATACTAACACATGGCTTTCTAGTATTCCCCCCCTTTTATGGACAAAACGTATTGTGTTTTGTCCTTTTTTTATTCTCTATGAAGCGTTCCATTCTCTTCATTGCTTCCATAAGTTGTTCAAGCGATGTCGCATACGAACAACGAATAAATCCTTCACCACTTTCGCCAAATACACTTCCAGGAACAACAGCCACTTTTTCTTCTAGCAACAACTGCTCTGCAAATTCCGCTGAAGATAGTCCAGTTGAAGCGACAGAAGGAAAGACATAAAATGCTCCTCCTGGCACATGACATGTTAAGCCCATTTCATTGAAAGATGTCGTCATAAAATTACGACGCTTCTTATAGCTATCTCTCATCCGAACTACTTCATCGTTCCCCCCGCATAACGCTTCAAGTGCTGCGAACTGGGACATCGTTGGTGCACACATCATGGAATATTGATGGATTTTGAGCATCAATTCTGAAAATTGAACAGGAGCTGCAATCATACCGAGGCGCCATCCTGTCATCGCAAATCCTTTTGAAAATCCTGAAATTAAAATCGTATGTTCACGCATATTTTGAATGCTCGCGAAACTCGTATACACTTCGTCATATACAAGCTCTGCATAAATTTCATCCGATAATACGATTAAATTGTACTTCTCCACAATTACTGCTAGTTCTTCCAGTTCGGATTTATTTAACATTGCACCTGTTGGGTTATTTGGTGAACAAAGTAAAATTGCCTTTGTTTTCGCTGTAATAGCTGCTTCAATTTGTTCTGGTTGCACTTTAAACTCGTTTTCTAAAGTAGTCGCCAGAGGAACTGGCACTCCTCCAGCTAATGTCACAAGCGGCGCATATGAAACGAAGCTTGGTTCAACGATGAGTACTTCATCATCAGGATTTATAATGGCGCGCATCGCTACATCTAACGCCTGGCTCGCTCCAACTGTAACAATGATTTCTTCATTCGGATCATAAGATACTGCAAATTGTTTTTTTAGATACTTTGCTATTTCTTGACGGAGCTCCAATAATCCTGCATTTGCTGTATATGACGTATATCCTTGTTCTAAAGAACGAATACATGCTTGCCTTACATTCCAAGGTGTAACAAAGTCGGGCTCTCCTACTCCAAGAGAAATAACCCCTTTCATATTTGTTGCTAAATCGAAAAACTTTCGAATCCCTGATGGTTGTAAAGATTCTGCTGTTCTAGATAGTTCAAATTGCTTCATGGTGTCACCACAATTCTCTTATCATCATCGTCTTTTTCGTAAACAATTCCTTCATGTTTATACTTCTTCAAAATAAAATGTGTTGTCGTAGAAACGACAGATTCAATTGTTGCTAATTTCTCAGAAACAAACATCGCTACTTCTCCCATCGTCTTCCCTTCTAGTGTGATAGAAAGATCATATGTCCCTGACATTAAATACACGGATTTCACTTCTGAATAGCGATAAATTTGTTCAGCAACTGCATCAAATCCAACGCCGCGCTTTGGCGTAACTTTCACATCAATCATCGCCGTTAAACCAGTATGCTCTTTCACCTTTGTCCAATCGATATGCGTTACATAATCCACGATAATCTTTTCACTTTCTAATTTCGCAACCATTTTCTTTACTTCTTCTACTTCTATATTTAACAGCTTCGCTAATGTATCTACAGATAAACGACTATTCTTTTCAAGACAAGCTAATACTTCTAATTCTTTTTCTGTCACCATACAACTCATCCTTCCTTTTCGTTTCTGTCTAAATTATACAAATACTTTTTCCAGTTTGAAAAGAAGATTTTTTTAGAGAATTATGTCAAAATAAAGTGAAACTTTAATCAGCGGAATGGTTCACCCCGCTGATTATTAGCCCACACCAATCGGGCCTTTACGGGCAGTTAACGCGGGATAAAAGTGAAAGGGGATGGAACCATGAAACCAAAAGTATATATTGCCGAACCAGTTCCAACATTTGTAGAAAACTATTTATCAGAACACTGTGATTACGAAAAATGGGAGCAAAATGAGAAAGTACCTCGTGATGTTCTATTGGAGAAAATACAAGATAAAGACGGGTTGTTAAATTTCGGATCTGCTATTAATGAAAAATTGTTAGTTGCAGCTCCTAACTTAAAAGTCGTGAGCAATATTTCTGTTGGTTACGACAATTTTGATTTACAAGCGATGGAAAAGCGAAATGTCATCGGAACGAATACACCATACGTACTAGATGATACAGTAGCTGACCTCGTTTTCGCTCTTATGTTATCTGCTGGGCGTCGTGTTTGCGAACTCGATTCCTATGTAAAAAATGGTGAATGGAATGCTGAAATCGGAAAAGAACACTTCGGACTAGATGTACACCATAGTACAATCGGTATTATCGGAATGGGACGAATTGGAGAAGCCGTTGCAAAACGAGCAAAATTCGGATTTGATATGAACGTTCTTTACTATAACCGCCGCCGTAAAGAAGAGGCTGAACAGAAATTTGATGCTACATATTGCGATTTACAGACATTACTCAAGCAATCTGACTTTATCGTTCTTCTTACTCCATTAACAGATGAAACATATCATCTTATCGGAGAAAAAGAATTTTCATTAATGAAAGAGACCGCAATCTTTATTAATGCTTCTCGCGGGAAAACAGTAGATGAAGCAGCGTTAATCCATGCGTTAACAGAAAAGAAAATCTTTGCAGCAGGCATTGATACTTTTACACAAGAGCCGGTTCAAAAAGATAATCCACTCTTATCATTACAAAATGTTGTAACTTTACCACACATCGGATCTGCAACATTAAAAACTCGACAACAGATGGCCATGACAGCAGCTGAAAATTTAGTTGCAGGATTACAAGGAAAAACACCGCCTAATATTGTTCGCGGATAAAAATAAAGGACCGTTCCAAAAATATTTTGGGACGGTCCTCTATTTTTATCTATAGATTTGTCATGTTTTGTCGTTAAGTCGATATTCCTTGTCGAAACGTCGATATATTTCAAGTTGTGTTCGATATATTTGATTTTGCGTCGATATAATGTGAATTGTGTTCGATATATTCCATTTACTATCGCTCTCTTAATTAAAAGGTTAACTTTTGGACAATGCCTTTTTTTGTTAACATATTTTTTTGTTGCTTGGAGATGATATGAACAAAAATCAATGGAGTGACAAAAAATGAATCATGAATATACTTGCCCTTATTTCACTTTTTCCACTCGCGGCACTACTATTCATTACGAATTGTATGAACATAACAACAAAATGGAACGCCCTACTTTCGTACTCGTTCACGGCTTTTTATCTTCCTCATTCAGTTACCGCCGTCTCATTCCTTTACTATCGAAAGCAGGCACAGTACTAGCTCTTGATTTACCACCGTTCGGAAAAAGTGATAAGTCTCATCTCTTTAAGTATTCTTATCACAATTTAGCAACGATTATTATCGATTTAATTGAACATTTATCTCTCTCAAATATTGTGTTAATCGGCCATTCTATGGGTGGACAAATTTCTCTCTATGTAAACCGTATACGTCCTGAACTAATCTCAAAGACGATTTTACTATGCAGCTCTAGCTATTTAGCACGCGCAGCCCTACCTTTACTGTATTCTTCTTATTTACCGTTCTTTCATTTATACGTAAAGAACTGGATTATAAGGCGCGGTATTGTTCACAATTTAATGAATGTCGTTCATGATCACTCATTAATTGACGATGAAATGAAGGAAGGTTATTCCGCCCCTTTTTATGACAACCGTATATTCCCCGCTTTAACTCGCATGATACGAGACCGTGAAGGTGATCTCTCGTCAACTGAGTTACAAAAAATCACAACCCCCACATTACTCATTTGGGGTGAAAAAGATCGCGTTGTCCCTGTACATGTAGGTCATCGTCTACACAAAGATTTACCGAATTCGAAATTTATTTCTTACGAAAATACAGGGCATTTACTACCTGAAGAAAAACCTGAACATGTTTATGAAGAAATCATTGCCTTTTCCGCGCAATAATATAAAAGGCTGTCGGAAACTCCGACAGCCTATAATGAACAACTTCCGCCTTCTTTTATTACAAGTAACTCCACAGCTAACTTCTCACATTTTTCAAGCGCAGGTACTTCTTCAAAAGACATAAAGTATATATGTTGAATCTTTTTTGCGATGTATTTTGAATCGTCAAACACACTTACAACGTTCACAACATCGCTTGCTTCTGTTTCATAAAACTCCGGCCCCATTTGAAACGGATCCCAATTCTTCACAACCTCTATCATCTTTTCATATGTACCCATTCGCTTCCCGCCTTTTCACTTTTTAATACTTTTCTTTATCCTATCACATCAGCTATTCTATAAGAAGAGACAGAATTTTCATAACTTAATGGTTTTACAGAAGAAAGGGGCAAACATATGCAACTATTTCATAAAACAGTAAATCGGCGCGGAACACATAGCACAAAATGGGATACTTATAAAAACGAAGAACTTCTTCATGCTTGGATTGCTGATATGGATTTTGAAGTACCAAAACCCATTCAAACTGCTTTAAAGAAACGTATCGAACATCCTATTTTCGGCTATACACTTCCACCTGAACATATTGGGGATATTATTTGTAATTGGGCAAAGAAACAATACAACTGGGATATTCAAAAAGAATGGATTGTCTTTAGTGCAGGGATCGTTCCAGCTCTTAGTACGAGCATACAAGCTTTCACAAAGAAAAACGAACCCGTTCTTGTACAACCACCTATTTATCCGCCATTTTTCGAAATGGTTACAACAAACAACAGACAATTATGCGTGAGCCCATTATATAAACAAGATGGCGCATATATGATAGACTTCGATCATTTAGAAAAACAATTTCAACAAGGGACCAAACTAATGCTTCTTTGTAGTCCTCACAATCCTATCGGACGCGTTTGGACGGAAGACGAGCTAACGAAACTCGGAGCGTTATGTACAAAATATAATGTAATTGTTATCTCAGATGAAATTCATGCCGATATTATTTACGGAGAGCGTACGCATACACCATTTGCTTCTTTATCTGAAGAATTAGCAGCACGCACCGTTACTTGTATGGCTCCAAGCAAAACATTTAATATAGCTGGATTACAAGCATCTATCATTATTATTCCGAATGAAAAACTGCGTAATACCTTTACTTCTATTCAATATAGACAAGGGTTCCATGGGTTAAATATATTTGCTTATACCGCGATGCAAAGCGCCTATACAGAATGTAATGATTGGCTAAGTGAAATCCGTTTATATGTAGAAGAGAATGCTCGTTTTGCATGTGAATACATTAAAACGCACATACCTACTCTTTCTGTTACAAAGCCAGAAGGTAGCTTTTTATTATGGATTGATTGCTCTCGCCTAAACCTCTCTCAACATGAGCGCACTACATTACTTGAGGAAAAAGGAAAACTAATCGTTGAACCTGGTGAGAAGTACGGATTAGGCGGAGAAGAACATATTCGAATTAACATCGGTTGCCCAAGATCTGTTTTAGAAGAAATTTTAAACAGACTGCGCCATACATTTTCATAATAGTAAAAGAGGTTATCCTATTTTTTAGGACAACCTCCTTGTATTTATAGTTGCCACTATCGGCGTTTAACAAAAAGCTACCAGCACGGTAGCTTCTACTTTTTCTTCATATCCGATGCTTTTTTCACAATCACACCACAAGCAATTCGATCACCTGATTTTCCTGTTGGCTGTGTCATGCCATCATCAGGATTTTCTGTAATAATAATAGACGCACCGTCTTTTCTATGGATCGTCGTTTTTCCTTCTTTAAGCGTTATGCGCGGTGCATCGATTTCTGCTTTAATCTTTCCAGTACCGTCTGCAATTACGTTCGGTAAATCACCATTTTCTGCACCCTTCGGATTGAGTAGCCCATGCTTTTTATTATCTGGATTAAAATGATTCCCGGATGATTCGAAACGAGGTGCTTTACATTCTCCAATTTCATGTACATGTATGCCATGCGGACCTGGTGCAAAGCCTTCCCCTTTAATCGTAATTTTCACTCCACTTGTTTGCTCCACTACTTTCGCAGTTGCCACTTCATCTCCTGAAGCATTATGTAATTTTACGTCAATTTCTTTCGGCTTTCCTTGGTCACAACCCGCCATCAGAAATAATAAACAACAACTGAAAAAAAGCCGTCTTTTCATTCTATTCCCTCCAAAATACTTTCTGCCCTTAGATTGTCCGAGCATAGAGGGAAACATACAAAAATGAATTACTGTTTCTTTTCAGCTAAAAGCTTTTCTTCTACTTTCTGCAATCGCTCTGCTTCTCGTTTCGATACACGAATAAACATACGCCACGTGGCAACCGCACCGACGATAAATAGAACGCAAACAATCCCTGGAATAATATATTCTGTTTTATCTTCAGGAAAATATAAAGGCATCATATAGAACACTCCTCATTAGGGGATTTATAAAACATCAGAATTTTCTGTTATATCATATAAAATTATAGTGGAACTGATTCATATTCTCAAGGATATTCCGAAAGTGAATCATTTCTTTGACTCCTTCTCATTCTTTCCTTACTATAAACTTGAGGTGAAAAATATGAGAGAAACATTTGAAATTGGTGAAATCGTTACTGGTATTTATAAAACAGGAAAATACATCGGGGAAATTACAAATAGCCGTCCTGGCAGTTATGTCGTAAAAGTACTAGCTGTTGTAAAACATCCGGTGCAAGGTGACCTACATAACGTAAAACAAGCTGACGTACCTTTTTTCCACGAAAGACGCGCTTTAGCTTTTCGTGAACAAACGAACATTCCAGAGCAAATGGTGAAAAAGTATGACGGGGAGTTCCCAGATTATACAGAATCACTCAAATTAGCACTAGAAACTCAAATGAATTCATTTTCTGAAGATGATTCACCTTTTGCGCAGCGTAGTTTAGAAACGCTTCTGCAGTTAAAAAAAGATTATAAGCTGTAAAAAAACAAAACGACCAAATTACATGTTGTGCAATTTGGTCGTTACTGTGTACTTACTTTCTTTAACACTTTTGAAAAATCAACGAGTTCTCCTAATGTTGGAGGTGCTGGTTTCACTAAATACTCTTTATCTTTTTCTACTAATTTAAAAATATTATACGTCGTCATCGCATCATCAAGCGCACAATGATGTTTCCCTGTCCCTGCTTTTCCATACGCCTCAATTGCTTTCCATAACCCTGTTTGATTTCTTTCTCCAAAAAACTTCTTATACTCAAGCGATAAATCACGACACTGTCCGAAGAACGGAAAGGCTACTCCCGCCATTTCGCAATTCTGTTTCAGCACTTTCATATCCATATTTCCCCACGTTACAATTGTCAGTTTACATTCCTTTTCATATTCTGCAAGCTTCTCAACAAGCTCAAGAAAAGAAATTCCTTTATCCACTACTTCTTGCTTAATACCTAAAAATTTTTTACATCGATCTGTTAAAGAAGGAAATGTTTTCGGCCTGACATGTGACGAATACGTATCTTCTATTTTACAACCAACAACTGAAACAAGTCCTACCTCAATAATCTCTGGGAAAAATCCTTTTGGTTTCTTTCTATGCTGGGGCATCGTAAACTCAAAATCTAAAAACAAAAATCGTTGTTCATCCATACGATCCCTTCCTTATCATTTTGTCATTCCTTTCTATTTGACACTCCTACACGAACAAGCTCGAATGCTGATTCCATTTTAAATATTCAGATTGGATGTATCTTATATATATGTCAAATACCCACAAATATTTTTAAAAATAAGAAAAAATGACCTATGCAGAAAATATGACAAAATACCCCCTCTCATTTACATCTTCCATTTTTCTACTTTATAATGACGTTATGTGTGTTTCTTTGAGAACATTTTTGAAACACTAAGAAAAGTAAACGAAAGGAGATGAGAGTTTTGCACGAAACAACGCAAGAGCTCGCAAACTGGCAGTATTATTTTGCTATCGCAGTCTTTTTAATTACATATGCCATTATTATTTCTGAAAAAATTAATCGCGCTGTCATCGCACTTCTTGGTGCAGCACTTATGGTAATTGTAGGGGTCGTTGATTTACACAACGCCTTTACGAAACATATTGAATGGGGAACAATTACATTACTCATCGGTATGATGATTTTGGTGAACATTACGAGTAAATCAGGTGTTTTCCAATACGTTGCCATTAAAGCAGCAAAAGGAGCACAAGGAAATCCAATTAAAATTTTAATTTCACTTTCCTTACTTACTGCACTTGGCTCCGCATTTTTAGATAACGTTACAACTGTACTTCTTGTTGTCCCAGTTACTTTATCTATTACGCGCATCTTGCAAGTAAATCCTGTTCCATATTTACTTTCTGAAATTATTTTTTCAAACATCGGAGGAACAGCAACTTTAATTGGTGATCCACCTAACATTATGATCGGTTCTGCGAATAAGCATTTAGATTTCAATGCTTTCTTACTGAACTTAGCACCAATCGTAATTATTATCATTGCAGTAACAGCGGCAATGCTTTACTTCATGTACCGTAAGCAATTAATTGCTGATCCTGTACAAATTAAAAAGTTAATGAGCTTAGATGAAAAACAATACATTAAAGATCCAGTATTAATGAAAAAATCTTTAACAGTACTTGGACTTACGATTTTAGGTTTCATGACTCATTCCATCTTCCATATTGATGCAGCTATCATCGCCTTAACTGGTGCTACTGTCCTTATGTTAATCGGTGTGAAAGAACATGAAATTGAAGAAGTATTCGCTAGCGTAGAATGGGTAACAATCTTCTTCTTCGCGGGACTATTCGTACTCGTTGGAGGACTTATCGATATCGGTCTTATCAAAACGTTAGCTCAAAAAGTAATTGGCATAACAGGCGGAGATATTTCTCAAGCATCTATCCTGATTCTATGGGTATCTGGTATCGCCTCTGCAACAATCGATAACATTCCATTCGTTGCAACAATGATCCCACTTATTAACGATATGGCAGTTGGGCTAGGTTTATCACCTTCTGACGCACAAATCGACGTACTATGGTGGGCATTAGCATTAGGTGCTTGCTTAGGTGGAAACGGAACATTAATCGGGGCTTCTGCTAACGTAATCGTTGCAGGTATCGCAAGTCGTGAGGGACATAAATTTAGCTACATGGAATTCCTTAAAGTCGGCTTCCCAATTATGATTGTTTCATTAATCATTTCTCATATTTATATTTATTTACGCTACCTTATGTAGTAGAAAAGGGCTGTCAAATAGGACAGCCCTTTTTTTGGTAAATGAAGTTATATTAACGATTTTTCAAATTTTACCGACAAGATGCGACAATAGTTGCAAGAAGCTGTTCCAAAACATCTCCGAAACAGCTTCCCCTATATTTACTCGTTATACCTCACCGGCTCATTTCGAATGATGAATAGATGAATCGGCAAGAAAACTGAAAATGTGATTACATGAATAACCGTAAATAATATAGAGTTCGTTCCGTATCTGTCTAAAATAGCGTAGATGAGATAAATAGACAGCACAATCGATACAGCCGTTGCTAGTAAACTTATAATCGGTACGAAATTAAAAATGAAACATGCGACATATATGCCGAATACTTTCCATCCTGCTTCTCCTTTCAAGAAATCCGGTAATTTATCCTTCGCTAAGTCCCCCCACGTCTTACTATTCAAAAAAGGAATAAACGCAAGAACACCATCAGTTGCACCATCATTTTTCGCCATCGTATAAAGTGCAAAAGCCGTTAACAAATACGAAATAATTGCCCAAATACATATAACAAGAATAAACGCAAAACTAAGAGCAAAGAAACCTGCTAGTACGCTTTGATCTTCCATCTTATCCTCTCCTCTCTACTCTCAACATATTTCATTACATTGCAAGTTATGTTTTAAAATTCACCCAAACTCTTTGTATAATAATATGAGAAATATAATAAGAGAGGAGAACACCCTTATGCATCCATTTGTAAAAGCATTACAAGAGCATTTCACAGCTCATCAAAATCCTGAAAAAGCAGAGCCTATGGCACGTTATATGAAAAATCACTTTCCATTTCTCGGCATTCAAACACCTGAAAGACGACAATTATTAAAAGACGTCATTCAAATACATACTCTCCCAGATCAAAAAGACTTTCAAATTATTGTGCGTGAACTTTGGGACTTACCAGAACGAGAATTTCAAGCTGCTGCACTCGATATCATGCAAAAATATAAAAAGCATATAAACGAAACTCATATCCCATTTTTAGAAGAACTTATTGTCACGAAATCTTGGTGGGATTCTGTTGATAGCATCGTCCCTACATTTTTAGGTGGTATCTTTTTAAAACATCCAGAATTAATTTCTGCCTATATTCCAAAATGGATTGCATCAGACAACATATGGTTACAACGCGCTGCAATTTTATTCCAGCTAAAATACAAACAAAAAATGGACGAAGAACTTCTTTTCTGGATTATTGGACAACTCCATACCTCAAAAGAATTTTTTATTCAAAAAGCAATCGGCTGGGTTCTTCGTGAATATGCAAAAACAAAGGCAGATGTCGTATGGGAATACGTGCAGAACAACGAACTCGCTCCGTTAAGCAAACGTGAAGCAATTAAGCACATTAAAGAAAATTACGGAATAAATAACGAAAAAATAGGCGAGACTCTATCATAGATAGACGCGTTCCTCTATTGTGATTTAAAAAAGAACGTGTTAGAATATGTTCATTATTATTAATATAAGTAGCGATGACGGACTTATAAGTACTTGCACAAAAGCGATTCAGGGATAGTGAAAGCCTGAAGCCGCAAGGAAACGGCAGTCTCGAGCAATACGTGATGAAAGTGGATGCGTGAAATGTGCATCAACTAGGGTGGAACCGCGGGTATATACAAGCTCGTCCCTAGGCAGAATTGCCTAGAGACGAGCTTTTTTGTATTTAATTTAAAAGCGGATGCGGCTCGTTCAGAATCGCAGGGCATTGGAGCTCTCGACCTTGAAGCGCTTTTTGCTTCGAGCGAGAGAGCGAAATGACCGG